>JBFGDP010000257.1:0-3533 GCA_041580575.1 Christiangramia sp. | reverse complement strand
AACTCCCGAAGCATCGGGACAGCTTGACGTATTTATATTTGCAGCGCTGAGCTTGTCGAAGTGCCTTTTATAAGTTGCCACTAATGCACGAATAACAATTTATTAGTGCATCCGTGGCTGACCTTAGTATAAACTTATTTTATTCATTGTCATACCGAAGGAGTTTACGACTGATGAGCCTCAGATTTCTAACTTTGTTCGAAATAACATTAACCAGTTGATTCTATTTATTTTCGTCATCCTGAACTCGTTTCAGGATCTCGTGTGAAGCTGAAGCTCAGTGCAGCAAATTCAGCGATATTATTTCTTCAGCGCCTTTTCAAGCAACTTTATATACTTTTCTATTCCTTCTTCGATCTCCTTTACATAGATAAATTCATCTGCCGAATGAGATCTCGTGGAATCACCCGGACCTAATTTTAAAGACGGACAACTCAACATCGCCTGATCGCTTAGGGTTGGTGATCCATAAGTTTCCATTCCCAGGGCTATCCCGGCTTTAACCAGTTCGTGATCCAACGGAATTGATGATGAATTCAATCGTAAACTCCGGGCATTGATCTCGTCAACCGGAGCTTTATCCTTTAAGATCTGCTCGATCTCCTTATTGCTATATTTATCATTTACCCTAACATCGATGACCAGATGCGTTTTTGCAGGAACTACATTATGCTGACTCCCGGCATTGATCTGGGTTACGGTCACCTTTACTTCTCCAAGGTTTTTAGAAACCTTTTCCAGTTTGAAGTTTTCAAACCACTCCAGAACTTTGGCGGTTTTATAGATCGAATTATTAGTATTTGGATGCGCGGCATGCGAAGGAGTTCCTTTCACCACCGCATCAAATACCACCAGGCCTTTTTCAGCCACCGCAATATTCATGAGTGTTGGTTCTCCTACGATAGCAACATCAATTTTATGAATTTCCGGAAGTAATGCCGCAATTCCATTCTTTCCGTTTATCTCCTCTTCAGCCGTTCCCGCAAACAGAATATTATGGCTCAAATTCTCATGTGAATATAGATAGGTGAATGTTGCTAACAAGGAAACAAGGCATCCGCCGGCATCATTACTACCTAATCCATATAATTTACCATTTTCGATCTCTGCTTTGAACGGATCCCTGGTATAGGCTGAATTTGGTTTTACCGTGTCGTGATGAGAGTTTAGCAAAAGAGTAGGTTTAGCCTCATCAAAATGCTGATTAACGGCCCAAACGTTATTCAAAAACCTCTTATGCGGAATTTCATGCTGTTTGAACCAATTCTCAAGAAGATCTGCTGTTTTATCCTCCTCACCGGAAAGAGACTGGGTCTGGATCAGGTTTTTAAGTAATTCTATTGCCGCTTGCTGAAATTGTTTTAACTGCATTATTTTACAATTTTGGTATGGATAGAATTCTTCTTTAATAATCCGGCATCCCCCAGGATTACTGCAGAAACTCCTTTATTTATAGCCTCAAAACAATTATGAAGTTTTGGCAACATTCCGTCCGTGATTACCTTTGATGCTACCAGTTCATTATAATTATGAGAATACAACTCCGGGATTACCGAGTCTTTATCCTGAATATCGGTCAGAACACCTTTTTTCTCCGAACAGTAATAAAGCTTTACTTCATAAGACTTACTCATCTCTACAGCAATTTCCGAAGCTACAGAATCACCATTTGTATTCAATAGGATCCCATCTTCCGTACAGGAAATTGCCGAAAATACCGGTACCATATCCAGAGAAAGAATTGAATTAATGAAATCTGAATTCACTTTTTCTACATCCCCAACAAATCCATAATCGATCTCTTTTACCCCTCTCCTTTTTGATATCAGAACCTGTCCATCTGCCCCACATAGTCCGATCGCATTTTGTTTCCTGGCCTGGAGGTGAGCAACGATACTTTTATTCAAAAGTCCGCCATACACCATGGTGATCACTTCCATGGAATCCTTATCTGTGATCCTTCTGCCATCGATCATTTTAGTCTGAAAACCAAGTTTCCCGGCAACCTCGGTGGCTTTATTTCCTCCGCCATGAACAAGGATCTTTGGACCTTCCAGTTGCACAAAGTCTTCCAGAAAGGAATTCAGAAAAGCTTCATTTTCAATAAGCTTCCCTCCTATTTTTATGACTTTCAGGGTTTGTTTCATCATTTTTCATTATCGTCAAGCTGAACTTGTTTCAGCTTCTCAATAGATCCTGAAACAAGTTCAGGATGACAGTGATTTAATCCTATTTTGAACATTCTAAAATCCTCTTCAAAACCGCCTGCGCAGCAAAAGTCCTGTTATTAGCCTGGTGAATTACGATCGAGTTTTCACTATCCAGAATATCATCAGCAATTACCACATTTCTTCTCACCGGGAGGCAGTGCATCACCTTCGCGTTATTCGTGTTTTTCAGTTTAGCCTGATCAACTGTCCAGTTCTTTTCTACATTTAAAACCTGGCCATAATTCTCATAACTGCTCCAGTTCTTTACATAAACAAAATCTGCATCCCTGAATGCCTTATTCTGGTCATGCTCCACTTTCACCCCATTTCTAATATGTGGCGCAAGATCATATCCTTTCGGATTGGTGATCACAAAATCGACTTCCAGACGCTGCATCATTTCAGCAAAAGAATTGGGGACCGATTGTGGCAATGCTTTGGGATGCGGCGCCCAGCTTAAAACAACTTTTGGCCTTTCGACTGTATTGAATTCCTGAATAGTGATAGCATCGGTCAAAGCCTGTAAGGGATGTCCAGTCGCGCTTTCCAGGTTCACAATCGGCACAGAAGCATATTTTTTAAAACTATTCAGTACATGTTCAGATTCGTCTTTTTCCTTTTCCTTCAAACCTGGAAAAGCTCTAACCGCAATAATATCGCAATATTGAGAAAGCACCGCTGCAGCTTCTTTAATATGCTCAGCTTTATCTGAATTCATCACCGCACCATCTTCAAACTCCAGCGCCCAACCATCTTTATCTGCATTCATTACCATTACTTCCATACCCAATAACTTTGCAGCTTTTTCAGTGCTTAAGCGTGTTCGCAGACTATTATTAAAAAAGAGCATTCCCAGGGTCTTGCCTTTGCCGGGCCGGGAACCTGGGTTTTTAGCCTTTAAACTTCTGGCTTCCCTGATGATAGTTTCGACATGATCTATGTCTGATAATGTGATGTAGTTCTTCATTCTAGAATTTAGTTTTAGCGTCATCCTGAACTTGTTTCAGGATCTAAGAGAAGCTGAAACAAGTTCAGCTTGACGTAAGTATATTTTTATTTTGGTTTTTCAAGGCAGCTTTGAGCGCACTAAAAAAACTTTCAAAATGTTCTTTTTTAATATTCAATGGTGGCAGGATACGCAGCAACTTTTTATTCGAAGATGCACCGGTAAAGATCTGGTGTTCAAATAAAAGTTCTTTCCTGAGAGCAGCGATCTCGAAATCGAATTCCAGCCCAATCATCAAGCCTCTTCCTTTGATCTTTTTGATCTCAGCAATTTTAGCCGCTTCTGCCTTTACAAATTCTGAAACCTCAGACGCATTT
>JBFGDP010000256.1:0-3558 GCA_041580575.1 Christiangramia sp. | reverse complement strand
GCCACCTTCCAGTACTTTCAGGAATTCACGTTCTATATGTACACAGATTTCAGATTCCTTATGGTTAAGCAGTGCCAGTGCTTCACGGCAATAAGAATCATTTTCCATGGCTACGATAAGCATGGCACCTTGCGCTGGAGCCGGGATCATCCAGTCCAGATCTATAAAATTATCTGGCGTTAGCTCTATTCGTTCAAGACCGGCAGCAGCGAAGATCGCCCCATCCCATGCATTATCCTGTAATTTCTGCATGCGCGTATTTACATTTCCTCGCAGATCTACCACGTTGTACTCAGGAAATCTGTGCAGCCATTGAGCTTTTCGCCTGAGACTGCCTGTGGCAATGGTTCCAGCTTCCTTAGTTTGAAAGTTCGTTCCCTTATGTACTAGTATATCTTTATTACTGGCCCTTTTCATGACGGCAGCCTCGACAATTCCTTTGGGTAAGGCAGTAGGCACATCTTTCATGGAATGAACGGCAATATCCACTTCGCCCTTTATCATGGCTATATCCAGGGTTTTTGTGAAAATACCTGTTATGCCCATCTCATATAATGGCTGATCCAGATTGAGATCACCGGTAGATTTTACCGGTACGAGCTCGGTTTTATGGCCTGTTTTCTCAAGAGCATTTTGAACGGTTCTGGCTTGCCAGAGTGCTAATTCGCTGTCGCGGGTACCTATCCTTATTACCTTGCTCATTTATTGATTTCTTCCAGTTGAAATACTTTCTGGATAAGTTCCAGGCTTTCATCTGTGGTTTCACTGTCACCCTTAAGATGATTGGCAAAATGTTTCATGATCTTTTGAATGATCCTGTTACTTACGATTTCTGCCTGTTCATCATTAAAATCGGTTATTTTTTTTCGTTGAAAATCCAGTTCGTCATCCTTCATCATTTTCAGCTTTTTCTTCAAAGCCTTGATCGTAGGGGCGAATTTTCTTGTTTCCAGCCACTGGTTAAAATCATTTTCTACTTCTTTGATGATCTCTTTCGCCTGCGGAATAAATTGCTTTCTTCTTTCCAGGGTCTCATCGGTCATTTGGGAGAGATGATCCAGATGGATCAACTTCACATTTTCCAGTTCCTGAACGTCATCGGAGACATTCTTAGGAATTGAAAGATCCAGCACCAGAAGTTCTTTCTTTGGGTATATTAATTCCCTCGATATGGTGGGGTTGTGTGCACCTGTGGCAACGATCAAAATATCACTATTCCTTATCTCTGCCTGTAGATCGGCATAGTCTTTTACTATTAGGTTGAACTTACCAGCGATTTTCTCAGCTTTACCTTTGGTCCGGTTTATTAAAGTAATGTGATTATTCTGGGTGTGCTTGATAAGATTTTCGCATGTATTCCTTCCAATCTTACCGGTACCAAAAAGTAGAATGTTTTTTTCTGAAACATTCTCAACATTTTTGAGGATATACTGTACTGAGGCAAATGAAACAGAAGTAGCTCCGCTAGAGATCTCGGTCTCGTTCTTAATTCTTTTACTGGCCTGGATCACGGCATTAACCAGTCTTTCTAAAAAGGCATTTACCAGGCCTAGTTTTTTAGAGCGAACAAAAGCTATTTTCAACTGACTTATAATTTCAAAATCTCCCAGGATCTGGCTGTCCAGGCCGGTTCCTACCCTGAAGATATGTGAAATCGCCTGTTTGTTCTTATAAACGTAAGCGACCTTTTCAAATTCCTCTACGGTCCCGTGGGTATGCTCACAAAGTAATTTGATAAGTTGAAATGGATGCTGCGCGAAACCATAAATTTCGGTTCGGTTACATGTAGAAGTCACTAATATACCATCAATACCTTCATCTTTAGCCTGTTCCAGGAGTCTTTGCTTCCCTTCCTCGGTAAGGCTAAAATGACCTCTGATCTCCGCATCGGCCTTCTTGTAGCTTAATCCTATGGTATAAAAGTGTTTTCCTTTAGAAATATGATAATCTTCCATGTATCAGTTTAGGTGGACACGGGTGCAAAATTAAGGTAAGGTTAAATTAAAAAATAACGCTGGAGGCACTAAATGTGTCGATAGATGATAATTATTATCAAATTAAGACTGAAATATTCAAAATGCCCTACTTTTGTAGTAATGGTAGTGCGTTTAGCGCTATTAGTTTAGATTGATTCTAAATAAATAAAAATTGGATGCTATGGAGGATCACTTAAAAAATAACGCTGTAAGTATCTCTGAAGAGATCAAGATCGAGGATGGTTTATATATTCTGAAATTTCAGAATGATACCTCAGATATAAAATTGATGTCCAGGGATATAGATAATAGTTATATACAGTTTCATTTTAATTTGAAGGGCGCCAGTAAGTTTCTTTTTAATAGCGGAAATTATGAATTGCCCCTTGCTGAGGAGAATTCTTTACTGCTCTATAACCCGCAAAGGGATCTGCCGTTAAATGTCTCGCTGGCACCAGAATCGTGGTTGATCTCGCTGGTGATATCCATTAAAAAATTCCATGCGTTGTTTTCCCAGGAAGCGAATTATATCACCTTTTTAAGCGAAGATAATAAGGATAAGAAATATTATAAAGATGCACCTATATCACCTTCCATGGCGGTGGTCTTAAATCAATTGATGAATTTTAATCTAACGCCCAGTATTAAAAATCTTTATTTCAAGGCAAAAGCTTTTGAATTGCTGAGTCTATATTTTAATAAGGCTGAAAATCCCGACCTGGAGCAATGTCCCTTTTTAAGTGACGAAGAGAATATTAAAAAAATAAGAAAGGCCAAGGATATTGTGATCGCCCGTATGGCTGAACCGCCATCATTGCAGGAGCTTTCAGATGAAATAGGTCTCAGCCTGAAAAAATTGAAAGAAGGATTCAAACAGATTTATGGTGACTCAGTGTATAGTTTTCTTTTTGACTATAAAATGGAATATGCCCGGAAATTGCTGGAAACCGGGGAATATAATGTGAATGAAGTTGGTCTGAAAGTAGGGTATAGTACGGCCAGCCATTTTATTGCCGGATTTAAAAAGAAATTTGGGACTACCCCAAAAAAATATACGCTTTCTGTAAATTAAGTGATGATGAGGTTAATAACCACGCTCTTTCTTTCATTCCTATATATTGTATCGATGCAGTCACAAAAAAAAGTTCTGATCTTTCATGAAACAGAAGGATTCAGGCATCAGTCTATTGAAAACGGAATCCAGGCGATTCAACAAATGGGTGACGAGATTGGTTTTACTACGATTGTTAGTCGGGACAGCAAATATTTCATCGAGAACGATCTATATTCCCTGGACCTGGTCATCTTCCTGAGTACTACCGGGGATATTCTAAATGCTGAGGAGCAATTTGCTTTTCAAAATTATATGGATAGGGGAGGTAACTTCTTTGGTATACATGCCGCTGCAAATACCGAAATTAAATGGAGATGGTATGGAGATCTTGTTGGAGCATATTTTAAAGGTCATCCGGAAATTCAGGAGGCAGTTATAAGGGTTAAAATGCCGCAACATATGATCACAGACCATTTGGAGGGCGACGAATGGAAAAGAAAGGATGAATGGTATAACTTTAAAAATATC
>JBFGDP010000255.1:0-3563 GCA_041580575.1 Christiangramia sp. | reverse complement strand
TATATAAAGGCGAAACGGCTCCTTTGTATTCTTTATCTTCCAATTCACCTACGTGCGTGCAAATGGTATTGATCCCTTTGGAACTGCTCATATAATATCGTTAAAAAAATTGAGCCCTAATGTAATAAGAATTCTGATAAATCCTGCTTTAAACAACAGAGGCCGGAGTTTAACCTGAGACAGACGTTAATTAAAGTTAAACCTCGCCGACTATTAAAACGGTTGGCTGCATTTTTGGTAACTTTAAGTCTAATCAAATAATTAAATAGAATGAAGAATGTAAATGCATATGCAGCGAAATCGAATGATGCCGATCTGGAACCATTTGACATTGAAAGAAGAGAAATCCTGGCAGATGATGTGAAAATCGAAATCGATTATTGCGGAGTATGCCATAGTGATATCCACCAGGTTCGTAATGACTGGGGAAACAGCCAGTATCCTGTTGTACCGGGTCATGAAATTATTGGCCGCGTTACTGAAGTTGGAAAGGACGTAAAAAATTACAAGGTAGGTGATCTGGTTGGGGTTGGCTGTATGGTAGACTCTTGCCAGGAGTGCAAATCCTGTAAGGAAGATCTGGAACAATATTGTGAGAATGGAATGGTAGCTACCTATAATGGAAAGGACAAACATCTGGGCGGACATACCTTTGGAGGTTATTCTGAATTGATAGTGGTGAAAGAAAAGTTCGTACTTAAGGTTCCTGAAAATCTGGATACCAAGGCAGTCGCTCCATTGCTATGTGCCGGGATCACCACCTGGTCTCCATTAAGGCAATGGAATGTTCAGAAAGGTGACAAGGTTGGTGTAGTTGGACTTGGTGGTCTTGGACATATGGGAGTTAAATTTGCCGCGGCACTTGGGGCACATGTGGTAATGATCACCACTTCACCTGATAAAGCCTCAGATGCTAAAAGACTTGGTGCAGATGAGGTGCTTATTTCCAAGAATGAAGAAGATATGAAAAAGCACCAGGGAACATTTGATTTTATTCTCAATACAGTACCGGTAGGCCATGATACTAATCCCTATATTGGCTTGCTAAAACGCGACGCCACCATGACCCTGGTAGGAGCTATAGATGAGGTAGATATTCATGGGGGTGGCCTGGTAATGGGCAGAAAAAGACTTGCCGGATCATTGATTGGCGGCATTAAAGAAACTCAGGAAATGCTTGATTTCTGTGGGGAACATAATATTGTTTCTGACATTGAAATGATCGATATACAGAATATCAACGAGGCCTATGACCGGGTTGTAAAATCTGATGTAAAATATAGATTTGTCATCGATATGAAATCTATAAAGAATTAAATATGGGAATCATTTTTTCACTCTTAGGTAATGCGGGAGTTATTGAAAAAAGCGAATTACTGGAGAAATATGGAAAGCTTTCAATACCCTCGCAAAATATCGAGGCATGATCTTGAGTATAGTATAACAGGGTGAATTAAATAAAAATTTTAAAAGCCACTTTACCGTAATTGGAAAAGTGGCTTTTTATTTAAAGAATTTTGAAGAAAACGGATATTCTGAGTTGAGTTTCTATCTTTGTTTTTAGCATTTGTTGAACCAGCAAACCAAAAAATACATATGTCTTTATTACTAACCAATATCAAAGAATTACTACAGGTTAGAGATCAAAATATCCTCAAGGTGACGGGTAGCGAAATGAAAAAACTTCCGGGCATTAAAAATGCCTGGTTGCTCATTGAAAATGGTAAAATCTCAGATTATGGAGCGATGGAAAATATTCCCGATATCCATGCGACCAAAAGAATAGATGCAACCGGAAAGATAGTCTTACCAACCTGGTGTGATTCTCACACCCATATCGTGTATGCCGGGAACCGGGAACAGGAATTCGCCGATCGTATTAATGGATTGAGCTATGAAGAGATCGCCAATCGCGGTGGCGGAATTTTGAATAGTGCCAAAACGCTTCAGGAAACTCCTGAAGACGAGATCTATAATCAATCTTCCAGAAGACTGGAAGAGGTTATGAAACTAGGTACCGGAGCCGTTGAAATTAAATCTGGTTACGGACTCACCGAAGAAGCAGAATTAAAAATGCTGAGGGTGATCAAAAAACTGAGAGAAAATTATGATCTGCCGGTGAAATCTACCTTTTTAGGCGCACATGCTATTCCGAAAGAGTATAAAAAAAATCCTGAGGCTTATCTGGATATGGTGATCCAGGAAATCCTTCCCGTGGTGGCCGAACAAAAACTCGCCGAATATATCGATATATTTTGTGAGAAAGGATACTTCAGCGTTGAGGACACTCATAAACTACTAAGCGCAGCAAAAAAATTCGGATTAAAACCAAAGATCCATGTAAATCAATTTAATGCGATTGGTGGCGTAAAAGCCGGAGTTGAGCATAATGCTTTGAGCGTAGATCACCTGGAGGTGATGAACGACGAAGATATAGAAGTATTAAAAAATTCTAATACTATGCCCGTAGCGCTTCCCTCCTGCTCGCTTTTTCTAAGTATCCCCTATACACCTGCCAGAAGAATTATCGATGCCGGCCTACCCCTCGCCCTGGCGACAGATTTTAACCCGGGTAGTACTCCCAGCGGCAATATGAACCTGGTGGTATCCCTGGCTTGCATTAAAATGAATATGACCCCGGAAGAAGCTATCAATGCGGCGACAATTAACGGGGCATATGCGATGGAACTCAGCAGTACTCATGGAAGTATTACAAAGGGAAAATATGCTAATTTCATAGTAACCAAAGAGATCCCTTCCTATACCTATCTGCCTTACGCTTTCGGTAGTAATTCTATAGAATCGGTTTATATTAATGGTGAGAAGATCTAATATGGAAGGGCTAAAAATTTACCGCCAGGCAGAAATAGAAAAGCTGATTATTAAACGGGATGGTGAAACAAAATTCGGGGAGAATATTAAATTCATCACCAACCTGGATGAACTTAAAAATCATCCGGCCAGATATGTGCTTTTAGGAATTCCGGAAGATATTGGTGTTAGAGCTAATTATGGAAAACCCGGAGCAGCAAAAGCATGGCTTGCAGCGCTGAACTCTTTATTAAATATACAGGCCAACCGGTACAATGATGCCTCGAATCTTATTCTCCTGGGAGAATTAGTCTGTGACGGCCTCATGAAGAAAGCCTCCTATATTGATAAATCAGACCCTAATTATAATAAGAAGCTGGGAGATCTAGTGAAGCAAATAGATCTTCAGGTTTCCTCACTTATAGAAGTGATTATCTCTAAGGGAAAGATCCCAATTATTATAGGCGGTGGTCACAATAATGCCTATGGGAATATCAATGGTGCTGCCAAAGCTTTCAAAGAACCTGTAAACGTGATAAATATAGATGCCCATACAGATCTGAGGCAACTTGAGCACAGACATAGTGGCAATGGCTTCAGCTATGCATTAAAGCAGCAAATTTTACACAAATATTCTGTTTTAGGCGATCGGCCGCGCCATCCTCGTAGAGGTGGAGACCGATGACCAGGACGAAGCCCGCGGGCGGGTCGAGGAGATGTGCCGGCAGTTGCTCACCAACCCCGTACTCGAG
>JBFGDP010000254.1:0-3566 GCA_041580575.1 Christiangramia sp. | reverse complement strand
GGTCCAAATACCACTTTGAATTACAAAACTCCAATAGTAGTAGAATGGTCTTACATTATAATCTAACCATCTGCCTGTTTCTTTACTTGTTATCCTTGTTACTGCTGTGGTATCAAAATAATATACATACAGGCTCCATGAAGCTGAAATGATTATAGCAATAAGGAACATCACAAGAAATGACTTCCATTTATTTCCAAAATTCCTGTATTTATAGACAATGCCATAGGAGACCAAAAATGGTAAAAGCAATGTATACATAGACACTGGTCCCTTACTTAGAAATGAACAACCTATAAAAAGTCCGGCAATGGCAGCATTTCGATATTTAAATTTTGTTCCTGTTTCGTTTAAAAGATTATAAATAACATAGATAGCCATCACCATCCATGCATGAGTATGTATGTCCCATTGCCCGTCACGACCAGAATAAAGAATATAAAAAGAGGTTGCCGCGATCAATCCCGAAATGAACGCAAATTTTCTTTGAGCGCTGAGCTTTAAACCGATTTTATATATAAAGATTACGGTAAGGCTTCCCATAATAGCCGCCGGTAAACGCAACGCAAAAAGACTCTTCATGCCAAGAAAGTACATGGATATTGCTGTTAACCAGGTGGGCAGTGGAGGCTTTTCGTATCTGGGCTGGCCATTGATAGTAGTAAAGATCCAGTGATTAAAATCGATCATTTCTCTCGCCGTTATAAAATTACGGGCTTCCATAATATTTACCGGCAGAACATCCAGGTTTACGAAAAAGATCGCAATACAAATAAGGATTAATAGATGTAAGTAGTTATCCTTTAATTTCATTCTTATGAATATAAATATTCCTGGTATACAATATCAATCCAAGCCCATGACCTGCCAGTAAAACGGGGTCTTTTCTTAAAATAGCATAGATAACAATCACTCCAGATCCTGAAACACTCAAAAGCCAGAAACCTAAAGGCAAGCTCGATATTTTCTTTTTTTCTGAATACACCCATTGATAAACAAATCTCAAGGTAAAGATCACCTGCCCTGCAGATCCTAGGAGCAGTAACCACAGTGGGATTGCGTCATTTCTAAAAAGCCGGGCTGTATCATACTGGTCGTTATTAAATCCATATACCACAATAAGCAGTGGAAAGATCCATAAGAAAAACCTCAGAAATTTAGGGATTTTTAGCCATTCTCCCTGTAATTGTAGGTTTCTTATATAAATAAAATAAGTAAGAGTTTGCCCCATCATAATTGCAAAATCATCCCTTAAATAACCATAAACAAAAAGTAAAAAGGATGCAAACAGACTAACATGCCAGAAAACAACCGGGGTAATAATCCTCTTACTTTTCTCAGAAAGCAGCCATTGTAGGATCATCCTGCCTGAAAAAAGAAGCTGAGCCAAAAACCCAAGAGAGTACGTAAGCCAGTTATCCATTTATATGTTTAAATATCAAATCAGAGTCCGGCGGGAAAATGCCTTTCTTTAGGAATGTAAAGATGGTCATATTTGATGTTCTCGAAGTTTACGGCTAAAATAATATTATTTCCTAAACTCAAATTAAGTTACTTCACCGATTAAATAGAGCATTTCACAGATTAGCGCCTAATCTTTATACTGTAATTCAGATTCTATTATATATTTGTTCTGCCCAATCTATTATTATAACTCCCTGCTTAGCTAACTAGAACCAAAAAGTTATGCTAACGATTCAGGATTACAATCTCAATACCGAAGACCAGTTCCAGCAGGTAAGCCATGTTCGGGAATGGATACAGAATATTCATGAAACGGGAAATTTTTTCCAGTTATCCCTTAGGACTCTCGAGCTCATTCGCCGTTTTAATACTTTATATACCGAAGTTTTCGAAAATAATCATGATTCTCCCAGCCTTATAAATCAACTTTTGGTAACCGCAAGGGGTCTGGAAACAGAATTAGTTGAACAAAATTGATCTTACTAAAAAATACTATATACTGATAATCAAAAACTTCCTCCCGGAAGTTTTTCTTTTTTTGAAAACCTTCAATTTTTTCAAGAAAAAAACATTGTTTAATCTATAAAGTGGCTTATATTTGCAACCGCAAAAAGGTCTCGTAGCTCAGCTGGATAGAGCATCTGCCTTCTAAGCAGACGGTCACAGGTTCGAATCCTGTCGAGATCACAAAAAGCCTTCCATTTCTGGAAGGCTTTTTTGTTTTAAATGTGTTGTCATTTAATAAGCAAGACTCGCGCCTGTTTAGGGGTATTGCTTTACCTCTTGAGAGATCCTTCCTGAAACGATGAGTTTTATAAAGATAGCTGGTTTTTTTTTCAGGAAATAACGATGGAACTGTGCTTAGGAACTTTTATAGACCCGATAATTAATATAATTCTTTTTCATCCAGAGGTAGCCAAAACAATCCATTAAAGGTTTTATCAACCTGTTTCTTAAGCCAAACTTTGCAGTGCCGGCTACCCGTGGATAATGTCTTATAGGCACTTGTTTTATTCGTCCGCCCTGTAATAATATCATTGCAGGTAGAAAACGGTGCAGGCCTTTAAACATGGGAATTTTTTTGGCGTATTCTGTACGAATGATCTTTAAAGGACAACCGGTATCATCCATCTGGTCATTTGTGAACCAGTTTCGTACGGTATTGGCTACCTGAGAAGATAGATTTTTTATAAATGAATCCTTACGCTCATGCCGGTAGCCATTCACCAGGTCAAAATTATCGATCTGTGCTAGTAACAGGTCAAAATCAAAAGGATCTGTCTGCAGGTCTGAATCTATATACCCGGTAAGATTTGTTGTAGAATGGTCAAAACCTGCTTTAATCGCAGCACTTAAGCCACAATTTTTCTCGAAGCTTATATAGTTAAAGGCAGTATTTCTGTCACAGATCATTTTCATTAACTCTTCCGAATTATCAGTAGATCCATCATTAACCAGTAAGATCTGGCAATTAATCTTAGAACTTAAGATATATTCATTCAGCTTCTCCTCTACTCTAAGCAAATTCTCTTCCTCGTTATAAACTGGAACTATGATGGTCAGGCTGTAATCCATTCTTCTGAAATTTAGCCAAAAATAGCAGTTTAATGTAAACTAGCAATGATGCTAAAATGAACATGCAACCCATAACCATTGAAATTTTATGGAATACTATGTTTTCTGCGAACTATTCGGTTATTTTACCTGTCTTTTAAACTTTAATCAAATTTATGAACGTATTGGTAACCGGGGCTGCAGGTTTTATTGGTTCTCATTTTGCCGAAAAACTCTCTGAACATGGATTTAATGTCATTGGTCTTGATAATTTTTCAGACTATTATAGCAAGGATCTGAAGGAGAAAAATGCCCGCGATTTAAAATCCAAAGGTATAAAGGTTATCAGGTTCGACCTGTGTGATGAAGGTTTAAGTAATGTAATTCAAAATGAGATCCATTATATATTTCATTTTGCCGGGCAACCGGGTATTTCTGCAAAATCGACTTTTGAATCTTATTTTCAAAATAACTTCATCGCCACAAATAACCTTCTGAATTTTGCTTTAATACAGAAGGATTTAAAGTTATTGGTAAATTTAAGCACT
>JBFGDP010000253.1:0-3627 GCA_041580575.1 Christiangramia sp. | reverse complement strand
TTAGAAAAGCCCCGCCACTAGTGGGGCTTTTTTTATTCATACAAAGGGATATTTTTCCCCAGAATAAGGTCACGGCTACCTACATAGATCCCGTTTTCTTTTTTAAGTTTCAAAACTCCGTCAGTTCCGCCTCTGGGATTTTCTGAAAGACCCTGACTCAGGTAAGGATCATTCTCAAACAGGTAATCCTGAATATAATAATACTTGCCGTCTGGCTCCAGAATGGTTGGATGAATATGTGCCGCCAGTTCACTGCCGGGATAATTTCCGGGAATTACGGTATAGAAAGTATACTTCCCGTCGCTGCCAGTTTTTAACCAACCACGCATATCTCCATGCCTTTTACCCCACCCGGTCGCCGAATCTGATGCTGCATACACGCCCGCCTCATTCGTCTGATAAAGATACAGGATCACATTTTCAGCGGGGGTTTTTCCATCAGGCTCATAAATGGTTCCGCTTACTTTTAACTTATTTTCACCGGAATCCAAACCGGGAAATGTAACTATGGCATTCAGATCTTCCTGGTATTCCAGCACCGCCTCACATCCTTCACAGGGACCCCCAACGAGACGGGTATCCAAATGTTCCTGAGATCTGCCACAGGAGAAAAACAAAATTAAAATTCCGAAAATGAGAGATCTTAAATTCATATTACTACTGTTTCCCATAAAATTACTTAAAATTTGATTAGAAGCCCGGTAAACCGGTGAGCCTTTAAAAAAACCCTTTTATCCAAAATCCAGCGAGCTTTGGAATCATTTTGTTGATTTTAAGTAAATTGAAATACAACCAAAAACCAATCAGAATGAAATTTATCAAACTACTACCGGTGCTCGCCTTTTTATTCCTGGGCAGCTGTGACGATCAAAAAAAGGAAAGAGGTGACATGAATGATGCTCAGGAAGCCGAAGTCAGGGACCCATCGGCAGCAAATTCCCAATGGATAGATGCCTGGAATAGAAATAACCCCCAGGAACTGGATACCCTGACTGCTGATGATGCAATGCTCTATATGGAAGGAGAAGCCATGAATAAGGATAGTATAACTGCCTGGTATACCAATGCTGCTCCAATGATGAAAAACCTGAAGACCAATCCCGAAGTTAAATATTCAAATAAAGAAATCGCTTACGAGGCCGGCACATATAGTCACAGCATAAAAGCAGATAGTTTGAATACCACTTATGAAGGTTCTTATACGCTTATCTGGAAACGGGTGGAAAATGACTGGAAATTACAGGTATTGAATATTGCCGGCAGGGATGAGCTCTCCTCACCCGATGAAACGGAGGAATAAAGGCCGGCTATTGCACCACCTAATAAAAAAGCTCCTTTAATTAAAGGAGCTTTTTTTATTAATTAAGTGAAGACTGGAAATTCTTCATCATTTTATAAATACATTTAAAGACCAGTTTTCGCTTTTTTCGCGGGTTACTATTTTCAAGCCTGAACTTGATAAATGTGCCGCCGGGTTCATCACTGGAGACCTGGTAATTGGTACCATCGAGGACAAAACGGGTCTTTTCTGAAAAGACGAAATCGGCCACATATTTTTTTACCAAATTGCGTTTTCCGGAAGAATCCTTCATAGTTTTTGGTATTGGTTAGATTTATCAAGGTACAAAAATTAAAAAATGAAAAACCTCTTACCTACTTCTAATAACTGGGAACAATCGTTAAAATCGTTAAGTGAAGAAGATTTATCGATGAAGGAAAGAGATTAGTTCTATTCAAAACCATATTAGACGACTATCTATTTCGTAGATTATTATGCATTCCAACTTTAATGAATTGTAGGAAAACTTTAAAAAGATTAATGAAAACATACATCGACAAACTCGCCTATATCTATATCCAGGACAAAAAGGTACTAATGAGCCTGAGTAAAGGAAAAACGACCTGGTATATTCCCGGAGGAAAAAGAGAGAATTCTGAGTCAGATCTGGAAGCCTTATCCAGAGAAGTTAATGAGGAACTATCGGTCCAAATTATTCCTGATAGCATAAAAAAATATGGGGTTTTTGAAGCCCAGGCCCATGGACACCCGGAGGGTACCATCGTAAGAATGACCTGTTATACCGCTGAATTTACTGGCGATCTCACGGCCGCATCTGAAATTGAAAAACTGGAATTTTTTCCATACTCAAGAAGATCTGAAAGCTCTTTCGTAGATCATCTTATTTTTGATGATCTCAAAAACAAAGGCCTGCTCTAGGTTTCTGGATGATCTAAAAAATTCGCCTTTCTTTTAACGCTCCCTCAACCTCATCATCCGGAATAATGTTATAATTTTGGAATATTTCCAATTAAAAGGAATTATTCCTATTTATGAAAAATATAAAGTCTATCATTCATCTGGATCTGGATACTTTTTTTGTGTCGGCAGAAAGGCGTCTGGATTCAAAATTAAATAACAAACCGCTTATTGTAGGCGGGCTGGGAGACCGCGGGGTGGTCGCAGCCTGCAGTTATGAAACCCGGAAATTCGGTGTGCATTCGGGAATGGCCATGAAAGTGGCGCGGCAGCTTTGTCCGCAGTCTGTGGTCATTAAAGGCAATGCTTCTACCTACACTAAATTCTCCCATGAAGTGACCGAAATCATCCGCAGTAAAGTGCCCTCTTTTGAGAAGGCCAGCGTAGATGAATTCTACGCAGATCTCACTGGGATGGACCGTTTTTTTGGAATCACCCAGTTCGCCAAAGAACTGCAGGAAACCATCTTAAAAGAAACCCACTTACCAATTTCTTTCGGTCTCTCACAAAACAAGGTGGTATCCAAGATCGCGACCGGCGAAGGAAAACCTTATGCGCAAAAGATCATCGAAGCAGGTACTGAAAAAAGTTTCCTGGCCCCGCTGGCCGTGAATAAAATTCCCATGATAGGAAACAAGACCTTTCAGAAACTGCTCAACCTGGGAGTGCGAAGAATTGAAACGATTCAGAAAATGCCAGTCGAAGTACTGGAAAGTGTACTAGGCAAGAACGGACGCACTATCTGGAAACGAGCCCACGGAATTGATAATCCGCCGATCATTCCTTTCCATGAACGAAAGTCCATTTCTACCGAGCGCACTTTTAACCGGGATACTATAGACATGGTTCGTTTACACGGTACGCTGGTGGCCATGGCCGAAAGTCTTGCCTACCAGCTAAGGCGCGGGGACAAACTCACCTCCAATGTGAGTGTCAAGATCAGGTATTCAGATTTTCAAACTTACAGCAAGCAGGTGAAGATCCCCTATACCAGTGCCGATCATATTCTTATTCCAAAAGTTGAAGAGTTATTCCGGCAGCTGTATACCCGGAGGTTGCTTATCAGGTTGATCGGGGTGCGTTTCAGCGGACTCGTAGGCGGGCATTACCAGATCAATCTTTTTGACGATTCAGAAGAGATGCTGAACCTTTATAATTCGCTGGATAAGATTAAGAATCGCTTTGGGGAGCATAGTGTGATGCGGGCCACTTCGATGGGAGCAAAAACGATTGGCAGGATGGGAAATCCTTTTAATGGCGAACCGCCGGTGGTGCTGGCGCACAGGAAACAGTAAATAATTGAAAATGGAGAATTGAAAATTGATAATGTAATGCTTCGACTGCGCTCAGCATGACATCTCGTTGTCATT
>JBFGDP010000252.1:0-3641 GCA_041580575.1 Christiangramia sp. | reverse complement strand
TCCAGATACAGATCAGCCTTCCCTCCACCATATTTTTCGTGAGAAAATGGAGTTAATTCTTCGATCCTTTTATGACCTCCATGTTCTATACCAATGATGATCGCTTCTGCATGGACCAGGCTATCCAGGCTTTCGTCTACTTTCCATTCCCCTACATAAGAAGTTACGTTATCAAAAAGATTCTGGCCATCGTGCATATAGATCACTGGGTAGCTTTTGCGAGACTCTTCATAGGATTCTGGCAGGTATACCCAAACTTTTTTAATAGTATCCAGCGCTTCGGCTTCCAGTTCAAAATACGATACGTTCTTCGAAGCGGTACTTTGCGAAAGGCTTATGGAGGGAATCCCCACGGTGATTAAGATTAATACTATTCTAAGCATTTAAATTGTAAATTAGTAAAGCTCAAATTAAGGGTAAGTTTGAATAAAAACCAATTTTAAAAATTATTAGAGAATCTTTAAAACTGGCTTCAATAATATAATGGTAGAAGTCTCGTTTTAAAGGGCAGAAATTGTTTTAAAGATCAGTATTATGAAAAAATTGAAATTTTTTGGAATATTCCTGGGAGGATTAGCTTTAGTGAGTTCCTGCAGTAATGATGACGATGCAACAACAGAAACCCAGCCAGATCTTACTGCACGTTTTTTTAATGCAGATGTCTATGTGAGCGTTTCCAGCCTGCCACAGCCAATCCTGGATTATGTTAGTTCTAATTATCCAGATGTAACAATCAGGGAAGCAGAGTTAGAAGACAACAATAATTTTGAGATCTACCTTAGTAATGGTCTGGAGTTGATTTTCGATGCCAATGGCAACTTTTTAGGAATTGACGATGATGAAACTGAGGATTTTGGTGATGAGTATATACCTATTTCAGAAATACCACAGAATATTTTAGATTTTATAACTGCCAATTTTCCCGGAGTTGGAATAGATGAGGCTGAGAAAGAAAATAATGGTAACTACGAAATCGAACTGGAAAATGATATAGAACTGGTTTTCGATGCAAATGGGAATTTCCTTGGACTGGCTGAAGATGAGAACGATGAAGATGAAGATGATCAAGACATAGACCCGGCAGACCTGCCACAGAATATACTGGACTATATCAGCGAAAACTATCCAAATAATACAATTATCGAAGCCGAGATCGAGGATGATGGTGAATATGAAGTTACTTTAAATAATGGCGTGGAGCTCGAATTTGATGCCGAAGGTAATTTCTTAAATGCTGAAGATGGGAATGGTGAAGATGAAGAGGATGATGATTAATTAGTTCCTAAATAAAATTTAAGACCCTTATTACAGGGTCTTTTTTTATTTACATTCAAAGCATTTTAATAATGGGGAATCCTGCAGATCCAGATCTTCAGAACCTTTTAATGCCTCTTTTAAACCTCCCTTTTCCTGAAGTATTGAATAAAAATCACTCGCAAATTCCTTTAAATTCCTTCTTCTGCTCTTTAACTTTTCGCTGATCTCTTGTTTGTCAAGTTCAGAAATTTGGTCTGGCCAAACCTGGAAGGCATCATCTATCACGGCAGGAGTAAGCGATTCCTGAAGGTTTTTAGCTTGTTCTAAATAAACACTCTCCGGGGTATCCAATAAGAAATATCGGTCAAAGGGATATATTAGTCCCGGCATATAGTCTATATCTTTCTTATAAGGTCGAACAAGAGGTTCAATATTTTTATTGGTAATAATAGATGGGATGATCCCTTTAAGATTGAAAAAAGCGTTGTCGCGATCACCAGGAATGGGAATAGCTCTTAATTTACTGCCCGATTTTTGGATAGCCCATCCCCATTGTTCTGCATGCCGATCCCAGTCTCCTATGAGCATATCGAATAGTCTGGCCTTAATAAGGGCCTCCCTATCGATGCTTAGTTTCTCACCTTCACGCAGCTTTAATTCCTGAAGATCGTTGGTCTCGATGATCTCCAGAACATCTTTCAAGGTCGTCCAGTTGGTTTCACTTTCGGTCTCATATTCCAACAGGTACAGCCGGTTGCCATAAGTGTCATTGTATTTACCTAATCTTTCCTGTTTTGGAATAAAATACATTTTGGGATGCGTATGAAGAATATTTGCTCTTTCGGCGAGCTGGGCCGCTAGCATGGCGCCATATGGATGTTGGCCAGAAATACCATCTGCAATTATATTTTGCAGGCCAAGATCTTCTGCAATTTCAGGGATCAGTTTTTTGGGATCTTTTGTAACACTTCTTAATGTGAACACGATACCAGCTTTGTTCTTTAGCTTAAGGGAGTGAGTCTGTTTACCACCACCTTTTTTAATGATCTCCAGGCCTCCTTTTAAGGTATCCAGAAAGGCGATAGGAACTTTCACCGGGGTGGACCAGGTTTCCCTGTAATTCCTACCCTGCATGAATTCTTTCAGGAAATTACCTTCGTATAAAGTACTTGGCGCAACAAGAACAGAATCATGTTCTTTAAAGTTTACTTTTTCGAGATCATCAAAATCTTTTATTTCACAGGTTTTGAATTCTTTATCGGTACTGGAAACCGACCAGTATACCATTCCTATAAAAATGATAAAAAGGATAGTAATTGCCGTAAGTACTTTTTTCATTCAGTGATAACAATTCGGGATATAAAGCTATGGTTTTGCTCTATTATTTAAGAAAATGAATAGTTATAATATTCTAAAAAAATACCGCCAGCAGAATTAGGTTCAATCCATTTGTAATTTGCTTTGCTTATTTCTAAGGTCTGGACCTCCTTGAAGGATCGACTTTAAATTAAGCATGTAAAAGGTCCATCCGGTCTTGCAGCCAACATAGAAATTCATTTTAGAATGTTCATCTACCGGAATGTTTTCCTGGATTAGTCTTATAATGGTCTGGTTGTTTTCTGTAACGACTTTAACCGATACGGTACCGGATTTTCCAAATATAAACCTGAGAAATTCATCATCCTGAGGTTTTAAGATCTCACCGTGTTCTTCCACGCTTTCTGGCCAGCCAAACCACTGCCACCTGTATTGGTCGCCGGGTTGGAATTTTTCTTCTTTCTTTCTAATCTCTCCGCTACGAGTCTTGAATTCAGCTAATTTCAAGAACCATTTCTCCAGTTGCTTTTGTGTTAGCCAGGCATCGATGATCCTGTCTTTAGATTGATCTACTGGAAGATTTACCGTAAAACTGCTCCAATTTGGTTTTTGTTTGTCATCCATGATCCTGGTATTTAGATTATTCTTCTCAAAAAAAGATCACTATTAAATTTACACAAAAAAGCGCCGATAGGAAAATAGAAAAATATCAATCCAACCTTGGATGCGGTTTTAAGCAGCGGAAATCCTGGGGTAGTATTTTTTCTTCAGCCAGAAAGATACCCTCACCAGTAAGATCAAAGCAGGAACCTCTACTAGTGGTCCTATTACGCCTGCAAAAGCCTGCCCGCTGTTCAATCCAAAAACAGCGATAGCAACCGCAATGGCAAGTTCAAAGTTATTTCCCGCTGCGGTAAAAGAAATGCTTGCATTCTTATCGTAGGATGCACCCAAAGCCTTACTCATAAAAAACCCTATAAGAAACATAAGGCTGAAATAGATTAAAAGGGGTATAGCAATTCTCACCACATCAAATGGGATCTCAACGATTAGCTCACCTTTCAGAG
>JBFGDP010000251.1:0-3701 GCA_041580575.1 Christiangramia sp. | reverse complement strand
GGCCTGTAAAGCCTCATCAGAATCTGTGTTCACAGGTAATTCTACTGTTGAAGAATCTTCTTCAGTTTCGGCTACAGCGTTCTCCTTTTTAGCATCTTTACAGGAAGCAATTAGAAAAATGGCTACCAATATGCAGTATACTGGAAGTTTTTTAAAATATTTCATAATCATAAAATTTTGGTTGGAATAAATAGTTAACTGTCTAAGTTAATGATTTTCAGGCAATAAGGAGCATTCTGGAAGGCCCCATTCTGGTAAGTGATAAAAAGTCTGCGTGGTTTTGACCTAACAACACATATGATTTCAAATGGTTAAGGACTTTGTGTTTTCAAGGAAGTTAAAGGCCAATCCATCATGCCAGACTTAAGATGTATCTATAAACTCTACAGGTATTTTGATTTCCTCCTGAAAATTAATCCAGCGAATACCGACATATTAAGGAGCATTTTTTAGTTATGTCCTAACTTGCGAAAAATATTAAATCATTCAATTTGCCCAGGCCCAAAAAATCATTCGAAACCAATAATATCAATTTCCGGGAGAGCTTTGCTTCTTTAAAATTCGTTCCCCGGTTCTTTAAAGAGATCAGGAAGGTGAATCCGCTTCTCTTTTACGCGAATATTACGGGTAGGACTTTGAACGCTGTGCTCCCTGTAATTATGCTATTGGTGGGGAAATTGATCATTGATGAGGTAGTGCTGCAGATCGCTGCTGAAACAAAAGATCTGGACCGGCTCTGGGTGCTGGTTGCAGCAGAATTTGGACTCGCCATAATCTCAGACTTACTCAGTCGGGGAATCAGCCTGAGCGATGCTCTTTTAGGTGACCAATATTCTATTGATACTTCCGTAAGGATCATAAAAAAAACTTCAGAGTTAAACCTGGATCAGCTTGAAGATTCAGAATTCTATGATAAGCTGGAAAGGGCAAGACAGCAAACTACAGGCAGAGTGGGACTGATGTCTAATATTCTCACCCAGGGAGAAGATGTGATCGTGATCATATCGTTACTTGCCGGGGTGGTCGCTTTTGAGCCGTGGCTTATTATTTTGCTGATGGTCTCCATCATCCCCACGATCATCAATGAGATCAAATTCAGCGGAACCAGTTATTCGCTGGCTCGCAGCTGGACGCAGGAACGTCGCGAACTGGATTATCTAAGATATGCCGGCGCCAGTGATGTGACCGCGAAGGAGGTTAAATTATTCGGACTATCGAATTACCTTGCAGATCGTTTTAAGGGACTTTCAGATAAATATTATTTACAAAGCAAGCGCCTGGCGAAACAACGTGCCGGCTGGGGATCTATTTTCAATGTAATTGGTACAGCTGCCTATTACGGAGCTTACGTGTTCATTGTTTTTAGAACAGTTGCCGGAATTTTCAGCCTGGGTGATCTTACCTTCCTGTCTGGATCTTTCAACAGGTTGAGGTCTAAGCTACAGGGATTTTTTACCCGGTTTACCGCTATTACTGAAAGTGCCTTATACCTGCAGGATTATTTTGAATTTCTCGACCTGCACTTTCCGGAGAGTGAGGAGGAAGCTAAACTTCCGCTACCCAAGGAGATCAATCACGGATTTGAATTTAAGAATGTAGGGTTTAAATATCCAAAATCTGAAAAATGGGTGGTTCGAAATATCAATTTTGAACTCAGGGCCGGGGAAAAACTTGCCTTTGTGGGTGAGAACGGGGCCGGGAAAACGACTTTGATAAAATTACTGCTGCGATTTTATGAACCAACTGAAGGGGAGATCCTGCTGGATGGAATCCCGGTAAAGCGATACCGGCAGGCTGCTTACCAGCAATATTTTGGAGTCATCTTTCAGGATTTTGTCAAGTTCGAACTCACCTTGCGGGAGAATATTGCCATGGGTGAGATCGGGGAGATCTCCAATCAGTCCAGGATAGACGGGGCAGCAGATAAAAGTCTGGCTCGCGAAGTAGTTCAGGATCTGCCCATGGGATACGATCAACCATTAGGAAAAAGATTTAAGCATGGGAAAGATCTTTCCGGAGGGCAGTGGCAAAAGATCGCGATCGCCCGGGCTTATATGAAAGATTCTGAAGTATTGATCCTGGATGAACCAACTTCAGCCCTGGATGCCCGGGCAGAAACCGAAGCCTTCCAGAGATTTATCCAGCTTACCAGGGGCAAAACCGCCGTAATCATTTCCCACAGATTCAGCACGGTTAGAATTGCCGACAGGATCATGGTACTCAAAGACGGATCTGTGCTGGAAATTGGAACCCATAAAGAACTGATGGAAAATGATAAGCTCTATGCCGAGCTTTTTAACCTGCAGGCTGCCGGCTATCAGTAAGAATCTTTTTTCTAAATTTCAGCTTGACTAATTTGTATGGATATTTTAGATATACGCTTGTTGCTTGACTTTGGCCTGGTGGTTTTGATCTGGATAGTGCAACTGGTGATCTATCCAGGGCTTTGCTATTATAAAAATGAAGACCTGGGGAAATGGCATAAGATCTATACCCAGCGAATAGGCGTGATCGTAGGTCCTTTGATGATCGCGCAGCTTGTGGTGGTGGTATGGCAGTTATGGGAATCGCAGAATTTATATACGTGGGCAAGTATGATCATCGTTCTAATTACCTGGATACTTACTTTTTTGATCTTTGTGCCCCTGCATAATTCCATCACGCCCGATAGGTCATGCGAGGAGATCACGACCAGCCTGGTGAAGAATAACTGGTGGCGCACTATTTTCTGGTCACTTTTATTTCTATGCAGCATGTTGGTTAAAATTTCAGATTATAATTTTTAAGCAAGGAGGCTAATCTTTACATTAGCAATCCTAAAACCCAGGAAAATTGGCAGCGAAGAAATCCCAGAAAGTCACCCCGTTAATGCAGCAGTATAACAGCATCAAGATGAAATATCCAGATGCCATGTTACTTTTTAGAGTAGGTGATTTTTATGAGACCTTCGGAGAGGATGCGGTCAAGGCAGCACGAATTCTAAATATCGTTCTTACCAACCGTAATAATGGGGGAGAAAGAACAGAATTAGCGGGTTTCCCGCACCATTCGCTGAACACCTATCTGCCCAAACTGGTAAAAGCTGGACAGCGGGTAGCGATCTGCGATCAGCTGGAAGATCCTAAAATGACCAAGACCATCGTAAAACGTGGGGTGACCGAGCTGGTGACGCCCGGCGTAGCGATGAATGATGATATCCTGCAAAGCAAATCGAATAACTTTCTTTGCGCTGTTCACTACGGAAAAAAGATCCTGGGAGTTTCATTTCTGGATGTTTCTACCGGGGAGTTTTTATGCGCCCAGGGGAACAGGGAATATATAGATAAACTGCTTCAGAACTTCGGCCCTAGTGAAATCCTGGTTCAGAAGAAATTTAAAAAAGAATTTACTGAAAGCTTCGGCAAAGACCATCATTGCTTCTACCTGGACGACTGGATCTTTAAAATAGATTATGCTGAAGAAACCCTGAACGGGCATTTTCAGACCAAGTCGCTTAAAGGTTTTGGGATAGATCATCTGGAGGAAGGTATTATAGCTTCCGGGGCCGTATTGTATTACCTGGCAGAAACCAGGCATCACCGGCTTCAGCATATAAGTTCTATAAACCGTATCGCCGAAGAGCAGTATGTATGGATGGACAGGTTTACTATTCGTAATCTGGAATTATATCATTCTACGGCGGCCAATGCGGTTACCCTTTT
>JBFGDP010000250.1:0-3743 GCA_041580575.1 Christiangramia sp. | reverse complement strand
GGGAGATGGTTTTCAGGGAGATGATGTGACGAATAATGTACGAACCATAAGATCTGTTCCTTTAAAGCTGAAAGGTGACTACCCGCAAAAATTCGATATACGAGGTGAAATTGTATTGCCTTACGAAGGTTTTGCCAAAATGAATGCAGAACGGGTAGAAATTGGAGAGGAGCCTTATGCAAACCCGAGAAATACAGCTTCAGGAAGTTTAAAATTACAGGATAGTGCCGAGGTTGCTAAAAGGCCATTAGAATGTTTACTATATAGCATAGTTGGTGAAAATACGGGAGTAAGTTCACAGTTTGAAGGACTGGAAAAAGCCAGGGAATGGGGCTTCAAGGTTCCGCAGGAATCTGAGTTGAAAAATTCTATTGGTGAAGTGCTGGATTATATAAATTACTGGGATACACATAGACACGATTTGCCTTATGAAACCGATGGGGTTGTTATAAAGGTCAATAATTTATATCAACAGGAAGAACTAGGGCATACTGCGAAATCTCCACGTTGGGCCATTGCTTATAAATTTAAAGCTGAGCAGGAAAGTACCAGGTTGAAAAAGATCACCTACCAGGTGGGTAGAACCGGAGCTATTACGCCGGTGGCAAACCTGGAGCCGGTTCAACTGGCTGGGACCATCGTAAAAAGAGCTTCATTGCATAATGCAGATCAAATCGAAAAACTGGATATAAGGGAAGGAGATACCGTATTTGTTGAGAAAGGAGGAGAGATCATTCCCAAGATTGTAGGAGTTGATTTTACCAGGAGAGATCCGGCCAGTTCTCCAACGCAATATGCTTCAAATTGTCCTGAATGCGATACCGAATTGGTGAGAAATGAAGGTGAAGCACAACATTACTGCCCCAATGCAAATGGATGCCCGCCGCAAATTATTGGCAGAATACAGCATTTTATCTCCCGAAAGGCCATGGATATAGAAGGTCTTGGTGGAGAGACTGTTGCCTTACTTGTAAATGCTGGCTTGATTGAAAATTATGCAGATCTGTATATACTAAAAAAAGAAGATGTGTTGCCCCTGGAACGCATGGCAGAGAAATCTGCCGATAACCTTATCCAGGGAATAGAAAAATCGAAAGAAATTCCTTTTGAGAGAGTTCTTTTTGCTCTTGGAATTAGATATGTAGGCGAGACAGTGGCTAAAAAGCTGGCCAAGCACTTCAAAAATATAGACGCTCTGGCCGGTGCAACAGCAGAGGAGTTGGAAAAAGTAGATGAGATCGGGGAACGAATAGCCTGGAGCGTGGTTGAATTCTTTAAAACAGAGGCCAACAGGGAAAGTGTTCAGCGGCTAAAAGATTATGGAGTGCAAGTAGAGATCTCTGCAGAGAAACTTGCTAATCAAACAGAAACGCTTGCCGGTAACAGTTTTGTGATTTCGGGTGTGTTTGAGAGGGTCTCCAGGAATGACCTAAAAAAAATGATTGAAGATAACGGGGGGAAGGTTTCCAGTTCTATTTCTTCAAAAACGAATTATCTGGTTGCCGGTGCTAACATGGGGCCGAGCAAGCTGGCTAAGGCAGAGAAGCTTGGTACGAATATTATAAGTGAGGATGATTTTCTTAACATGCTGGAATAAGGAGTGCCTAAGGATGCCTTATAAAATAAAACTGGTTCTATTTTTATTAGGCTCTATTATATTCAATTTTGATATAATGGCACAGTCTCAACATTTGCCCGATGGGTTTGTATACCTGGATGAAATTATTCCAGATCTAATTTATGATTTGCGCTACGCCGGGAGTGATAATTTTATAGGTAAACCTATTAAGGGTTATGATGCTAATAGGGTGATCTTAAGTGAACCGGCAGCCCGGGCCCTGGCCAAAGTACAAAAGGAACTTATTTTGAAAGATAGAATGCTTAAGATTTATGACGCATACAGGCCGCAAAGGGCAGTGAACCAATTTATTCAATGGGCAGCAGACGGGACAGATACTTTGATGAAGTCCAGATATTATCCGGATATTCCTAAAAACCGACTTTTTGAATTAGGATATATTTCCACAAGATCTGGCCACTCCCGGGGTAGTACGGTAGATCTAAGCCTCATTAGGGTCCAGGATTGTGCAGAGGTTGATATGGGCGGGACTTATGATTTTTTTGGAGAGATTTCGCATCATTCAACTAATAAAATCGATCCTGGGCAGAAACGTAATAGAGAGTTTTTAAGGTTAACGATGAGAAAATACGGTTTCAGGTCATACTCTGAAGAGTGGTGGCATTATACTTTTGATGCCGAGCCCTATCCTGATACTTAATTAGATTTCCCCATTAGATAAATTATCTCACAGCAATTTTTGCGCTTTCGGTTCTTAAGTTTTTCGAAGGGTCAAGATAAAAATCGATCCTTCCTAAATAAAGACCATAACAGCCCACCTGGTTGATAAGAACCTGCCTGCCAACCTTGTTTTTTTCAACCCTGGGTTTTTCTAAAAAAGTGTGGGTGTGACCGCCTATGATGAGGTCAATATTCTGAGTTTCCCTGGCTAGTTTAACATCCGAGATCTCATCATTCTTATATTCATATCCCAGATGGGAAAGACAAATAACGATATCACACTCTTCTTCATTTTTTAACTTTGCGCTTACTTCAGTTGCTATTTCTACCGGGTCCAGGTATTTCGTTTCTTTAAATAGCCTGTCGTTCACCAATCCTTCTAGTTGTATACCAATTCCAAATACCCCAATCCTCACACCATCTTTAATGAAAATTTTGTAATCTTTGGTATGGTCATCCATAATTGTATTACTGAAGTCGTAATTGGAGATCACAAAATCAAAATCTGCATGAGGCAATTGTGCATACAGACCATCGATACCATTATCAAAATCATGATTTCCAATGGTGGCAGCATCATATTTTAATTTGCTCATTAGTTTGAATTCCAGCTCACCCCCGTAAAAATTAAAATAAGGAGTGCCCTGGAAAATGTCCCCCGCATCCAGGAGTAAGGTATTAGGGTTCTCCCTTCTTATCTGCTCAATAAGGCTGGCTCTTCTGGCAACTCCACCCAGGCCGGCATTTCTGCCTTCCTCAGGACCAAACGGTTCAATATGGCTATGAACATCATTGGTGTGTAAAATGGTAATTTGCTTTTCTGAAGCCGGTTTGAAGGCCAATGATGATAATCCTCCCAGACTTAAAAAAGCACTAGCTCCGGCCGTATTCTGGATAAAATCTTTTCTATTCATGTCTTTTATTCTCTGGTATAGCGGTTATCTCGTTGACTCCTAATGGTATCTGTCTTAGTGAAGTAATCGATAAGCACATTTCTAAGCTTATAATCTGAGGGAATGGAATTCACTGCGCCGTTGAAAAATTTCATGTTATCCCCGCCATAAAAAAGGTAATCTGAGGTAGCAATATAGTAGGTGGAATCATCCATTATTTTACGACCCTGAATGGTGGCTTCAATTATTCGATAGTTTTTTTTGGCCTTGATCTTAATCCCGCTAACGGGATGGGCACGTTTAGCTTTCTCAAGGTATTTCAGCATCTCTTTAACCTGCTCTCCGGTAAGTTCCGCTACAATGATCTCATTTTCAAAAGGCATTAGGTTGTATGCAGATTTCACAGAAATATCTCCGGCAGGTAAGTCGGACCGGATGCCACCATGGTTTAATAATACGAGATCTATATTTCTACCGGTACGTTTTTTAATTATGGGATTCACCTGTTCCATCACTGCATCGGCCATCAGGTTACCTAATGCGGTGTTGAG
>JBFGDP010000249.1:0-3799 GCA_041580575.1 Christiangramia sp. | reverse complement strand
TACCTTCCAAATTATCCAAATATCTACTTACTTCACTATTCATTTTGTTTTATTTTTTTATATCAATTGAAAAAAATCATTAGATTAATATTTTCAAAATTAATCAACCTATAATTTTATGATTCAGCTAATTGTTAATTGGCTCCAGCACATATAACAAACTCTTGGCTCTGCTAAGTTGGGTGTAAAGTACATTTGGATTCTCATTCTCAACCAAAGGCTTTTTAAGAATCAGGATCACTACTTCCGATTCACAGCCTTTAAACTTGTGAATGGAACTGTAATAAACCTTATTTTTATCCAATACCATGTCTTCAGCCAGCAATTCATAGCTAAAAGTGGGGTTGCTAAATTTTTCCAGTTCCCAACCCGCCGCAGCACCATCTGTGATGATCTTTATATTCTCAAGGGGGATATGCCCCATCTTATGAAGCTCGCTCAGGGAGCGAAACAGGGCACCGCCAACATCCTCAGGCCTGTATTCCCTTCTCCTTACCTTCTCCCCTTCCGGCACTTCGCCAGATGTGAAATTGGTGTCCAGGGTTTCATTAATAAAGGCATTGATCTTTTTGGTATTCCGGTAATTATAAGTGAGGGGAATCTTGGTCCATTTTTCACTTATAGGCAGGTCAAAATTGGTCCTGAATATATTCTGCTTCCTGTCATAAAACAAAATATACTTTCCATCAGGTTTTATGAATTTTAAAAACATGTTGAGCCACGAAATATCCATATCCTGAGCTTCATCCACCAGAATTGCATCGTATTTTTCATTTTCCTTTACAGGATACATTTTCAATACTTCCTTAAACTTCCCAGGTAGTTTTCCATACATTTCATTTTCAGGTAAATTTTGTTCATTGTACCAATCAGATTCTCTGGAAACAATAAAGTCTTTCATAAAATCAAGGACTACATTGGTTTGTATTTCATTGCTGAGCTCCTTCTCCACCCGCCCTCTCAGGTAAAGGTTGAAACACAAGAACAATACTTTATCCCCTTTCTCATGAAGCATTTCTGCCGCACATTTTGCAAGGATGGTTTTTCCGCTGCCAGCACAACCCTCAATAGCAAGACGGGGAATGTTGAATAAGCTGGTAAAGAATACTTTCTGGTGAGTTTCTGCCAGTTCGATACTTATCTTCATCTCTTCAAGCAGTGTCCTGAGATTTGTTGAAATTCCCAGGCTTTGGGTGAGATCTCTTTTTATGGTTCCCTCATATTCATCCGGGGAAATTCCCTGGTAATGATTGTGGCTGCTTTCCTGATCCAGTTTGGCGTCATCAATAGCGGATTGCGGATCGTCCAAATTCACCTGGTCCAGAACCCGCCAATCCAGAAACTGGGTTGGTAACGCGCTTTTATCCAGTATTCCATCCGGAAACCACAACAACCAGGTAACCGGCACTTTGTGTTCTATGGTCTCCCTGTACCTTTTTATGATGTTAGAAGCATATCCCATTGCCTGGTGTTCCGGACTGGCATCCATTTCCCTTCCGGACTGATACCATTTATTATCTGCAGCTTTAAACTTCAAATTCCCGCCTTTTACCTCTATCACAAAAATATTATTCAGGGTTTCCTCCCTAAGATCGAAAACAATAAAGTCAATTTCATAAAGGTCATTTTCCTCTTTGGTATTCCCTGCGAAGGTCCTGTTCCAGAACACGTCGAAATGGTAAGGATCCAGTTGTTTTAAGGCATCAAAGACTTTACGCTCTGCACGATTTGGATGGTGACTGGGGAAGTTTTCGGGGTACATCATAGTTTTAGATATAAAATTTTAGATATGAGACATTAGATTATGCCAATTGTTCTTTTCTGAATAAAAGCTCTAAGGCTTTTATCTGATCAAGAGTAGGTTTATTCGTGAAGACCCCGGAACTTTCCCCTGCCCTGTTTCCTCTTAAGAACATATAAATCACTCCTCCAAAATCTCTGTCATAATCAAAATTGGCAAGGCGCTGCTCCAGGTATTTTTTTAAAGCTACAGCGTAAATTAGATATTGCAGGTGATAATTACCTTCGTTCATCGCCGCGTTCAAATTGTCTGTTCCTTCATAACAACTCCGGTCATCCCCAAGGTAATTGGATTTCCAATCTAGGATGTAATACTTACCATTGTGAAGAAAGAAAAGATCAATTAATCCATTCAATAATCCACTTTTTGCAAGATGTTGCGTATTACAACCCAACTCTATTTTCTCTCCGGCCTTGAAATTATTAAGTCCTACCAGGTCTACATTTTCCGTGCGAAGGTCGAATTCCATTTCGTTCTTTTTCTTGGAGTTGGAAATCTTTCTCAACGAAATTTCTTCTCCATCTACTTTGATGTTTGAATCCAATACATGGTCTATCATTTTCTGAAAGCCATCTTGCAGATCTTCTTTCTTATGCGGATAATATTTATCGAGTAGTTTTTCCAATTCCTCTCTGTGATGTTCTTCAGCACCCTCGAAATCTATATTTTCAAATAAATGGTGAAGCATATTTCCGAGGGTAATCCCTTTTGGAATATTTTTAAAGATAAACTCATCATAACCCTCTGGTTTCCCTGTATTTTCTTTTGGAGTATAAGTACCATGAGAACTTATTGCTGAGAAACTGAGTTTGCCGTAGAGTTTGTCAGCAAGTTTGAAATTGGCTTCCTGAAAAACTCCCCACCCTTTTGGGAATTTCTCATCCTTCTTTTTAATTTCAACTTCTTCCTCCAGATTGATTAGTGGGGAACTATTTTGCCAGTTATTTGCAAAATCTTTTAATGATGAATTATTAAAATGGTTACTATTATTATTAAAAATAAAACTATGGTATTTCGCTCTAGTTAGCGCCACATAAAGCAACCTGCGATTCTCCTGTTTAAGCTGATCTTCAAAGGCTGCACGCATTGCATTATCCCCCTTACCCGTAGGGTAAAACTTATAAATTCCCTCTTCATCTCTATAGGAACAGTAATCGTGGGATTCTTTAGCATTAAGATCCAGGAAAGGCGCAATCACAACAGGGAATTCAAGACCTTTGGCAGTATGAGTAGTTAATAATTTTATAGCATTTTCATCGCTTTCCACCCTTTGCTGGTATTCATCAATATCCATGGAGGTTTCAGAAATTCTTTTTTGCAAAAACTCATAAACCCCTGTGGGCTTCAATTGTTGCCTGAATTCAGCTTCCTGAATTATTTCAAGGATTTGGTTAAAATTGGTAAGGGAGCGAAGGTCATTGTTTTTCATCAATCGCTCTACTACCGAAAAATGAGCCATATATCTTTTAATAGCAGCAAAGACCCCCGATTTAATCCAGGTATCCCGATACTCCCTGAATCTTTCAACTAAAATATCCTTATCCAAATCATTAATCTTGCCTGAGCTGTAACCTGAAATATTATTAAGCAAAGCTTTATTAATATTGCTTTCGGTTGTATTTAGAATAGCTCCTAAAATATATAGCAGGAATTTAGCTTCCAGGGAATCCTGAAAAACTTTGGAGTCATCTATGGTCACTGATGGAATGCCTGCTGCAGTAAGTTTATGTTTTAATTCCCTTGCCTGAGAATTAAATCGAACCAGAATAGCAATATCTGAGGCTTTTACTTTTCTTATTCCTTTTTCGGAATCATTCCAATCAGCCTCGCAAGTGTATAGTAATATATTTACAAGATGCAGTACATAGTCTTTAATCTGATCCTGATTATCAAAAGAGAATGCCTGCAGGGCTGACAATTTTTCGGCATCCTTAGTAAGTCCCGCAGCAGATCCATCATTGGCCTCTACCGGAATATACTCTATATGATTCTCCCCAC
>JBFGDP010000248.1:0-3850 GCA_041580575.1 Christiangramia sp. | reverse complement strand
TTCTCTATATAGTGCAACACATTTGCGTTATTACCGCTGGCAATGATGGGGGTATAGGCGAAACCTTTAGAGCGGTTCCTTATCATCTCATGATAATATTCTGCTTCGATCTCATATTCCCATACTCCAGGCTTCACAAATTTCAGTGTTCTTCGGAAGGCTTTTTCGGTAATATCACATGCCTTCTGCATCAAATCCAGTTCAATTGGATCTTTTACAGATCGCAGTCTTTGTAAAATAGGATTTGCCTTTGCGACCTGGTGCGCCGGATATTTTTCCTTACACCACTTGATAAAACGATCATCTCTTGTCTCTGTCTGGTGATTCGCCCTGTAATGTTCGTTGGTATTGAAATAAACCGTATCACATTGCGTCATCACCTCGAAGAAGATCTTTTCAAAATCTTTCATCCAGTAAACGGTCTTGATACCACTAACGTCATAAGCGTCTTCTTTAGTTAGCTTGGCCCCTTCCCAAACAGCGATATGATCATTGGTTTCTGTCAAAAACAATATTTCACGATGTTTTTCTTCAGGGGCATCAGGGAAAAGCACCAAAATACTTTCCTCCTGGTCTACCCCACTCAGATAAAATATATCGCGATTTTGCTGAAAAGGCATAGTACTGTCTGCCCCTATGGGATATACATCATTAGAATTAAAAACCGCCAGACTTCCCGGCTTCATTTTCTGCATGAAGTTTTTGCGATTTTTTATAAAGAGTTTCGAATCTATTCTGTCATATTTCATAAATACTTCTTTTCAATTTTTTCAAAATTAAAGGAATAAAATGCAATAGCTAAAAAAGCGATTCAAAATTTTAGGTAATGCCGGCGATTCTTAACTTAGGTGTAAGATTTAAAAAGCCAGGGAATCTTTTGATGATGAACTTCAGAACTTTTGAGACAGAGCGATTGATCCTGAAACCCACCTCTATTGAAGATGCAGGTTTTATTTTTGAGTTATTAAATACTCCTAAGTGGTTTGAATATATAGGTGACAGGAAAATTAAAAATCTTAAAGATGCCGAGAATTATATCTTACAGAAGATGATACCTCAGCTTGAAAAACTAGGCTTCTCCAACAATACAATCATTAGGAAATCTGATTTTAAAAAAATAGGATCCTGCGGGATCTATGACCGTAGTGGATTGGCAAATTTTGATATTGGCTATGCCTTATTACCAGAATTTGAAAATATGGGTTATGCCTACGAAGCCACCTCTAAATTAAAGGAGGTTGCAAAAATACATTTTGGCATCACCGATCTCAACGCGATCACCCTGGAAAAAAATCAGAGCTCCAGGAAGCTACTGGAAAAATTAAATTTTGAATTCCAGGAAAAAATTCGTCTGCCAGAGGATCCGGAAGAACTTATGCTGTATGCCTTAAAACTCTGAAAATTTACTCATAAAGACCAAGACGATTCTTCAACTCTAAATTGTCCTGCTGCAATTTATCGATCTTATTCAGCAAGTGAAATACGGCCTCTAAACCTGCCAGGTTGATTTCCAGTTCTCTGTGCAACCTGATCATTTTTTCAAAGGATGCCAGATGATCACAGGGAATATAATCTGTTTCCTTTACCGTCACTAATTGAATGATTCCGCTGTCATTAAGCGAACTCACAAATTGTTGCTCCACCTTATAGCGCAGGCATAATTCTTCTGCCGGAATCAGGTCATCATAATTCATAAGCCTGTTTTTTTAAGTTCCTGAAATAATTCTATCTGTTTTTCAGATAAAACCTTTGGAATCTGAATATTGTAAGTAACTATCAGATCCCCAAATTGACCTTCTGTTTTATATTTCGGAAATCCCTTGCCTTTCAATTTTACTTTGGTTCCATTCTGAGTACCCGGCTTCACTTTTAGTTTTACCTCACCGTTAAAGGTCTTTACCCTGATCTCTCCTCCAAGTGCAGCCGTACTCAAACTGATCTCCTCAGAAGAATACAGGTGTTCCTTTTCCCTTCGAAAATTCGTGTCATTTAAAATATTGAAAGTAATATACAGATCTCCCTTGGGGCCGCCCTGAATTCCCGGCCCTCCATGTCCTTTGATTTTTATGGTCTGTCCATTCTCGACTCCGGCAGGGATGGTTAGCCTGATATTCTTGCCATTTACCGTTAGTGTATGTTTCCTGCTTTCGTAAACCTCACTTAACCTAAGCTGTAGTTCGGCATTAAAATCCTGTCCTTTAAAATGCCTTCCACGATGAGCTCCTTCTGCCCTTGCTCTTCCACCAAACATTTGTTCGAAAAAATCTGAAAAGGTATCGTCATCAAAATTTCCGGAATATGAATAAGATTGTTCGCCGCCGCCAAAACCACCACCAAAGCCACCTGAAGCCGCACGCTGTTTCTTAGCCTGCTCGAATTGCTCTGCATGTTGCCAGTCTTTCCCGTATTCATCATACTTCTTACGCTTCTCGGGGTCACTTAACACCTCGTGCGCCTCATTGATCTGTTGAAATCTGGCTTGTGCCGCTTTATCATTAGGATTAAGATCTGGATGATACTTGCGCGCTAATTTTCTATACGCTTTTTTAATATCGGCTTTGGTAGCCGATCTATCCAATTCCAAAAGCTTATAGTAATCTATAAATTCCATAATTAGAATACGGTTTTCAGGTTTTAAATACTCCCTTATCGGCTTCTCTTTTTTTAAGCTGGCTTTCAATGAGACCTATTTGACCTATATGATAGATGTCATGCTGAATGATCCCGTTTAATAATGCTGAAAAGTCATAATCTTTCCCTGAAACTTTCTCTTTAAGAAAATCATCGTTCTTTTTATTTCCTAAAACTTCATATATCTTGCTCTGGGCAGCAACCAGCTTTCGTTTTAACTCTTCCCATTCCTCCTGTGAGTGAACCTCTGTATTTGGCCAGTCATCTTCGGTTCCTGTTTCCAGGGAATAATCATCATTCCCCTTAAGTTTTTCGGCTGCAAATTTTTTCCATGCGATCAAATGGCCAACAATTTGAGCCACACTATGCGATTCTGGAATACATTTTTTATAACCAATAACATAGGGCACATTTTCCAGTTTCCGCATTACAGAGTCCCCATACCAGGGTTGTCCTTCAAAAGTTTCAGACAGAGATCTTATAAATTCTTTCGTATCATTTTCCATTATCCCGAATTAATCCACCTGAAATTACAAAAAACACAGAAGTGGGGCAGTTAAGCTTTTGCCAAAAACTGCATGCATACCGCCGTAAGCCCTCATTATCAACTAAACAAATGCTAAATCTTTAAGCCGCTCAGATTCAAACATTGAACAAAATATAAAGTACTTTAAATTAGTTCTAAATTGCCCTGAAAAAGCCTCCCAAAGTTTGTTAAAAATTAGAAGTAAACGTATTTTTGCTCCACTTTATCAAAATAATTCAAAACATTTATGGCGAAATCTGCGCTTTTAAAGTCATCATTGGCAAAAAAATATTGGATGGCTTTCACCGGCCTTTTTCTGTGCCTGTTTTTAGTAGGTCATCTATTCGGAAATCTTCAATTACTAATCCCGGTAAGCGAAGGTGCCAGGGACCAGTTTAATGAATACGCGTTATTCATGACCACCAATCCCGCTGTTAAGTTATTATCCTACGTCACTTATTTAAGTATTCTTTTTCATGCGATAGATGGGATATTGCTAACCATAGGAAACCGCAAGGCGAGACCTCAGGGGTATGTTAGCTTTAAACCTTCTACCAACACCATGTGGTCTTCTCGAAATATGGGGATCCTGGGTACAGTAATCCTTGCTTTTATAGTTGTACATATGACTATGTTCTGGGCAGAGATGAAATTCGGCGGATTGGATAATACCGTATATACTACCGCGAATGG
>JBFGDP010000247.1:0-3866 GCA_041580575.1 Christiangramia sp. | reverse complement strand
TGGCGATACCGGTTTTGGTTTCGATACCCAGGCTATTAAGGTGGGCTGCGATCTTCTCGGCAGTTTTAAATTCCCTGTTCGATAGTTCCGGATTTTTATGGAAATCCCTGCGCCATTGGATCACTCGTTCTTCAATATTCTGAAAATCTTCTTCAGGGATGGTATTTTGAGAAAACCCGTAGGTTGTTAAAATGAGAAAAAGGAACAAATGCGTTAATTTCATAAATAAATAATTTAAAAATTGATTAACCTGTAATGGTCATTCTGAAGCTGTACAAGGGCCGTCATCGCAGATAAGGCAAATTCAGCATGTTTTGAAGTATTTTGCCGGGGCACATTATAATGAGCTGCACTTTGCCCGCAAAGGATGATTCGAACACCATATCTGGACAAGGCCACAAGTAAAGGCAAATTAGGATTTTCTGGTTGCCCTTCAAACCGTTCAGAATAGGGTTCGTTCCTGAGTACGTCCAGAACTGCATTCCCGTGAAGAACCAGGGCTACTTTCATATTCTGAACTTCTACCCCTGCTTTTTCGTGCATATTTAAAAATCTTGCCGCAGTTTCTATTAATTTATTGGGCACCTCAGGGTCAAAACTTCGATTCACATCAAAAACCACTTTCAGTGTGGAACTTGTATCAGTCTTAAATTCCGGCGAATCCACGGGATAAGTCTTTCCAAATTCAGGAATCACATTTCCAGTTTGTAATTGCTGTGCATAATTCATTGAGAAGAAAAGAAATAGTGGAAGGAAAAGGATTCTGTTCATTTTTAATTTAAAATGTAGGTTTAGAGCAATTTAAAGATATTAAATTAAAATGCACTACCATGATCGGGGCACTAAATGTTTAAAAAAACGGGGTCTTTCTGGTTTACTTTTTTAAGCAATTTGGTTACCTTTCAGCTTTTAAAAACAGACAAGATTTGGAAGCTTATTTAGCTGGGTTAAATGATGCACAGAGGGCGCCGGTGCTGCAAAAAGACGGGCCCATGATCGTGATTGCGGGAGCAGGTTCAGGAAAAACAAGGGTGCTTACCTTTAGAATTGCTTACCTGATGAACCAAGGAGTAGATCCCTTTAATATACTGGCGCTTACCTTTACCAATAAAGCGGCCCGGGAGATGAAGCATCGTATTGCACAGATCGTAGGGAGCAGTGAGGCTAAAAACCTTTGGATGGGTACTTTTCACTCCGTTTTCGCAAAAATTTTAAGATTTGAAGCAGATAAGCTAGGTTATCCCTCTAACTTCACTATTTACGATACACAGGATTCACATTCAGTGATAAGAGCGATCATTAAGGATATGAGGCTGGATAAGGATGTATATAAATACAAGCAGGTATATAACCGAATCTCTTCATATAAGAACAGTCTTATCACGGTCAAGGCATATTTCCAGAACGGGGAACTGCAGGAGGCAGATGCCATGTCTAAAAAGCCAAGGTTAGGAGAGATCTATAAGGAATATGTAGATCGCTGTTTTAAAGCAGGTGCCATGGACTTTGACGATCTTTTATTGAAGACCAATGAGCTCTTGAATCGCTTTCCAGATGTGTTGCATAAATATCAAAGCAGGTTTAAATATATACTGGTGGATGAGTACCAGGATACGAATCACTCGCAGTATTTGATCGTAAGAGCTTTATCAGATAAATTTCAGAATATATGCGTGGTAGGGGATGATGCTCAGAGTATTTATGCTTTTCGGGGTGCGAATATCAATAATATTTTGAATTTTCAGAAGGATTATGATGATGTGCAAATGTACCGGCTGGAACAAAATTATCGTTCCACAAAAAATATTGTTAGCGCTGCCAACTCGATCATAGACAAGAACAAAACAAAATTAGACAAGGTTGTGTGGACGGCCAATGATGACGGACCAAAGATCATCGTAAATCGCCTGCTTACAGATGGTGAAGAGGGTAGGTATGTAGCTAGTTCGATATTTGAAAACAAGATGCAACACCAGCTTAATAATGGTGATTTCGCTATACTTTACCGCACAAATGCCCAGAGTAGGGCCATGGAAGATGCCCTAAGAAAAAAAGACATTCCGTATAGAATATATGGTGGCCTATCTTTCTACCAGAGGAAGGAAATTAAGGATGTACTTTCTTACCTAAGGCTTATTCTCAACCCGAAGGATGAAGAAGCATTAAAAAGAGTGATCAATTATCCATCAAGGGGAATAGGTATGACCACGATGGATCGCCTTGCCATCGCGGCCAAAGAACATAACAGGTCTATGTTCGAGGTGATCGAAAATATGCAAAATCTCAATCTGAATATCAATCGAGGTACTCAAACCAAGCTTGAGAATTTTGTAAACATGATCAAAAGTTTTGCGATCATGAATGAGACACATGATGCCTTCCAGGTGGCCGAAACGGTTACCAAGAAAACCGGTTTGGTACAGGAGCTCAAAAAGGATGGTACTCCAGAAGGGATTGCCAGGATCGAGAATATCGAAGAATTGCTCAACGGTATCAGGGATTTCGTGGAAGGGCAGAGAGAGCTTGCAGATGCGACCGGCTCACTTTCAGAATTCCTGGAAGATGTGGCCCTAGCCACAGATCTGGATAATGATAACGGGGATGAAGACAGGGTAGCTTTGATGACCATCCACCTTGCCAAAGGACTCGAATTTCCATATGTTTATATAGTTGGTATGGAAGAAGATCTTTTTCCTTCAGCCATGAGCATGAATACCAGGAGTGAGCTTGAAGAGGAACGGCGATTATTTTACGTTGCCCTTACCAGGGCCGAAAAACAAGCCTACCTAACCTATACTCTTTCCCGTTACCGTTGGGGAAAACTGGTAGATGCAGAGCCCAGTCGTTTTATTGAGGAGATTGATGATCAATATCTGGAGCTAATGGTGCCCCAGGATGACTACAAATATAAACCGCTAATAAATACAGATATTTTTGGTGATGAGGTTGATAAAAGCCGTTTAAGGCAAACTAAACCCAAGGGTACTCCACCTCCGGCCCATAAACCTTCAGAGCAGCAGTTACGAAAATTAAGGAAGTTGAAACCGGCTTCACGTGAACCGGAAAAAGCCAGAAATACCTTAGAACTTGCTGAAGGTAATGAAGTGGAGCATATGCGATTTGGGAAAGGTCGGGTTCTAAAAATCGAAGGAGTAGGGCAGGATAAAAAGGCTGAAATTAATTTTGAACAGGGAGGAATTAAAAAACTTTTGCTGCGTTTTGCGAAATTAAAAGTCTTATCTTAAAAAGTATTTGTGTTTAAAATGTAATTTTTACATATATTAGCTAAGAGAATTAGATATCACCCTACAATTATCTGACTTTCAAAAACCAAACAAAAAATAATTTTTGAGAGACCTTTTTTAAGGTCTCTTTTTTTATGCTTTCTCTAAAATTATCCTGTTGAAAATAGTAAGGGCGCAAATTTTTCATGGTTATAAATGCTCTTAATGTTAAAAATCATGTAAAAATGCTCTCGGGGTTTACCTATTCTCCATTTGATTTGTGATTATTCTTTAACTTGAAATAAAAAATCATGATTCGAGAAGGAAGTAAAGTGAAATGGGAATGGGGTAATGGTACGGCCCAAGGTAAAGTGATCTCTACCTATACCAAAGAAATCACCAAGCAAATCGACGGCAGCGAAGTTACCCGAAAAGGAGAGGAAGGTAATAAGGCTTTGTATATCGAGCAGGAGGATGGTAGCAAAGTATTAAAATTAGAAAGTGAAGTAGACAAGGCAGATTAGCCTCCCTGGCTGAAAAATAAATTTATATTACATAAAATAATAGATCCTAAATTTTTTATTATGGCTGAATTATTACGAATTTATGATGAAAACCCGGCACCCAAACATATTAATAAGG
>JBFGDP010000246.1:0-3883 GCA_041580575.1 Christiangramia sp. | reverse complement strand
CTCATGGTGTATTCGTGATCGTTGGCATCTTTGAAACCAAAAGATCTCGACTGGTGGCCACCCCCTGCACCGAGGACTTTTAGATCTCCGGGTAACGTATCCAGGTACAGGACGGGGAATTCAAATTTCCGGCTGTATAATGGCCGATAATGTTCGCCCCATATACTTTTATGAAAACCGCTTTTATCTGTTTGTTCCTCTGTGTAAACAGAAGACATGGTAGTTGCTCCAATCCTGGTTTCTGGCCAGCTAACCTCATCCAGGGTAGGTCTTTCCCGGGATAATTCCTTGCTAAAAATCAATTCGGTATCCGTAGGAGATACTCTGTACATCTCAATATTGGAACTCCCGTTCTCATTGATATTTATTTTAGCGTACCCCAAATCATAGGCAGCGAAATCACCATGATCCTTTTTGGGTTTTGCTTTTGCCGATTTCTCGGTAATCCCTGCAATGACCTGCTCTATACTATCATCCTGAACAAATTGTAAATTCCTATCCTGACCAGACAAGAATATGACATCGTTGTATTGCCTGGCGATGGTTTCCATAATTCCCATAAATTCAGCAAGCTGAGGGTTTCTTCGGGTTTGCTCACCAGATCCAACGATCTTTTCCCAGAAATTCAATTTTGTATTGGTCATTACCGGATGGTGCACCGCTACCAGTAAGGTTTTCTTTTGATTGTCTTCCAGCTCATCATTGAACTCTTCCCTGAACTGGGTACGGGTTTTAATCTCGCATTTGTTGTTGATGTAGGGATGATCATCCCAATTTTCAATATACCATTGAGAATCCACCATTATTAACTGAATCCCATCACCAAGACTTTCACTTTCAATGGGGCAACCATCATTAGGCCAGAATTTTCCGCGGGAGTTGTCCTGCAGAAAAGATTCAAGATCGTCAATATTATCTGGTGCATCTGCCTGCCATTCATGGTATCCCGGAGTGTAAACTATATTCCCTTTAAAGTCGGTTATTTTATCAAGTAGATTAGCTTTCAGATCTTTTTCTACCTCTTTCCGGCCATTGTCCTTATCTGGATAACCTTGTGCAGGGACAATATTTCCAATAAAAACAAGGGTTGCTGAGTCTTCTTTCTTAGAGCTTTCCACAATCTGTTTTAAGATCATTTCGTTGGAAGGGTTGCTTCTAAGCGCGGTGTTAGAGGTGACATAAACCGAATGAACTTTAGTTTTATCTTCAGAAGAGATATCCTGTGCAATTGTAGAATTACTCATAAAAAAAAGGATCAGAGTAATGAGAAAGTATTTCGGTAACTTAATTCTTTTAAGGATGCTAATTGTGCTCATAAAAGCGCAGGTGTTAGATTGAATTTAGTAGTAAAGGTCTTCTATTGTTGTAACCTCCAAAAAAATCTAAAAATCATAGGATGTCATAAGCCTTTATAATACTTTAACATGGATGCCTAAAAATTTTACTAATAAAGCGCAGAATTTAAATTTGAATAATATTTTCCAGTTAGCTCGGTGATAATTAACTTTCGCTGCACATTAAATCTGTTCCCTTGAGTAATAAACTCACGATACTATTTCTACTTATTTCAATTTTTAATATGTCCGGGCAGGAATTGCCTCCGGTCGTAAATTATGGGCCTAACCTTTATGCTGCGGGGAACCAGAACTGGATGATAGACCAGGCAGAGAATAAAAACCTCTACTTCGCCAATAGTACAGGTCTTCTGGAATATAATGGGGAAAACTGGAATTTATATCCTGTACCTAATAATACCATCGTTCGATCTTTAAAAGTTGTTGGCGACAGGATCTATACCGGTGCCTATATGGAGGCGGGCTATTGGCAGAAAAATGATTACGGAATACTGGAATATAGCAGTCTCGTGCCCAAATTCGATGGGATGATTGGTGATGGTGAACAGTTTTGGGATATTGAATTCCTGGACGACTTGGTTATCTTTAGAAGCTTTGGCGGGATTTACTTTTACGACCCTACGAATAATGCTGTAGAGAAAATGGATAATCCGCTTGGGAAACCTGTATCAGGAATATTCGTAGAAAGAGGGGATTTATATTTTCAACTGGTAGGAGAAGGTCTTTTCAAAATGTTCAATGGAACTGCACGGAATGTAATTCCTTATTCGGCATTAGAGAATAAAACTATTATGCATCTCTATCATAGAGATGATGAATTGAAATTGATCACTGGAAAGGCAGAATTTTTCAATTGGAATAAAAATACGCTGCAAAGAGTGGTAAAACCCTTCAATCTCTCGCTGGGAACGCCAAACATTCTTGATGCCGTTAATTTACCTAACGGGAATATAGTTCTGGCAACAGTGGGTGAAGGTGTGGTAGAGATCGATTCCAATGGAGAGATAGTAAATTCATTCAGCCAGGATAATGTGTTAATTAATAATACGGTACTGGACCTTTTTATAGACGATGAACAGAATTTATGGGCAGGTTTGGATTATGGGATTAGTAATATTCGGCTTCAATCTACCTTCAGGTCATACCAGGATAACCGGGGTGAAATAGGTTCGGTATATGCTTCGCTGAATAGAGATGGTGCGCTTTACCTGGGCACAAACCAGGGACTGTATGTGAAAAAAGCTGGTGAAGCCAGGTTCAGGTTAATTGAAGGCACAAGTGGTCAGGTTTGGTTCGTAGATGAAGTAGGGGGGCAGATTTTATGCGGACAGGATAAGGGAACTTTTCTAATTAATGATGATAAGGCCCTTAAGATCTGCGACCGCCTAGGTACCTGGGTTATTAGGGAGTATACTGATAATATACTCATACAGGGTCATTATAATGGAATTAGTTTTCTGCGTAGGGAAAATGGTGAACTACAGCCTTTACCAATGTTAAAGGATTTTCCTCACTCTTCTAAATTTATTGAAGTTGATGAAAATGACATTTGGATAAGCAATGAGCATAAAGGTGTTTTCAGGATAGAACCTGATGATGAATTAAAATCCATACGAAACATCAATAATTATAAATTTCCAGAAGAATCTGGAATTACTTCGAGTCTATTCAAGTTTGACGACAATATATATTATAGTTCGCGGGAAAAAATTTACAAGTATCTGGACAAAAGCGACAGGTTTTCACAGGAAAATGAGATCAATAAGTTAATTAATAGCTTTGATCGGGTTTCTGGGAAGATCATTCATAGTAATGATGAAAATAAACTATGGGGTTTCGCCGAGCATGGATTATTTTATATTCAAAAAGCACAGCTTAGCACAGCCTATGATCTTAACTATGTATTTATAGATCAGGAATTCAGGAATATTGCGGTAGGTTATGAAAATATTGCCCGCCTCGAAGAAAATGAATATTTGCTGGGAACCGCTAACGGATATTTAAAATTCAGACTGCAAGCAGAAGATCACCAGGATTTAGATATAAGTCTGAATAAAATTGAAATAAGCGCGCTGGATTCTATTGCCAATCCTGTTGAACTTCATAAGGCCGGTGATTTTGACTTTAAGCATAACAATATTAGCTTTCATTACAGTGTTCCTGTACATAATAAATTTCTTAATGCTAAATACAGTTACAGGCTGCTTGGTCTAAGCGAAAAATGGAGCGATTGGGAAAACAGGCCTGAAGCAAATTTCAAAAATCTTGGATTTGGGGATTATACTTTCCAGGTGAAAGCTAAAGTTGGAGATACCGAATCACCGGTATCTTCTTATCAGTTTTATATACAGCGACCCTATTACTTGAGCATATGGGCTTTAATAGGGTATATTTTATTATTCACTGCCATACTTTACGGTGTTCATATACTAAACAGAAGGCATCATAGAAAAAGTGTTGCCGAAAATGAACGGGCCTTAAAAATGAAGAACCTCGAGGCTGAACAGGAGATCATTAAACTGCGAAAT
>JBFGDP010000245.1:0-3884 GCA_041580575.1 Christiangramia sp. | reverse complement strand
TCTTACCAAGGTCTTCAAGATGGAGAAGGATATGAGATCCACCATCGATGATTTACAGGAGGTATGGAATAAAAACGATAAGACCTTAATGCGCAAGATCACCATAGAAGACCTAAACCGATTTACCAATGGGAAGAAAGAGATCTCTTCCCGGGAAGAATATCTTAATATGATGGATGTCTTTCACGAGGGTTTTTCTAATATTAACGTTGAGGTTATCGGCGACCCCGTTTTTGTAGATCATAAATCCTATACCAGCTTCACCTTCTCGGGGGATAACACCGGAAGTTTCAATGGGAATCCACCTACCGGAAAATCGGTCAAGATTCACGGATTCTCCATTTGGTCCTACAATGAAGAGGGGATGGGAACAAAGGAGGAGGTTTATTATGATCATAGTAACCTGTTAGGCCAGTTAGGATATGTCATAAATGCTCCTGAGGTGGCAGATTGAAAGACAGATCAATTACAGAAGGACCTAACCGTATCAATATTTAGTCACAATTGGCATACTGCGATAAAAAAGTACCTCAATATCACATTCAATGAGATAAGACATTGAATATCAATTACTTTTAACTAACTTTAACTCTGCCCCAATATTTATGGTTTTTAATTATATGAACATGAAAACTATATTTTATTTTCTGGTTTTTCTTGTGATCTGTCCGTTAGCCATTCAGGCTCAGAAAAAGGAAAAGGTCAAGGGAGATAAGGAGGTGATTACAACCTCCGGAGAAATAATTGGAGAATTTGATAAACTTGAGGTTTCAGATAATTTGTACGTAGAGATCCAGAGTGCCGGTAGAAATTCTTATGTACTTACCACAGATCAAAATCTTGCCGAAGAAGTGGAGGTGGAAGTAAGGGATGGTACCCTGAAAGTCTATACCCGGAGTAAGGTCACCAAAAGTAAGAAATTGCACCTTTTCCTGAACATTACCGATCTGAATACCATCTATATTAACGATGACGCCGTAGTAAAAACCAGTTCAAGGTATAGCTTAGACAAGATCGATATTCATTTGAATGATGCTGCAGAAATGGATCTTGACCTGGATATTAGGGGTCAGGCTAGTATCATAATGAAAGACAATTCCAAAGGAAAATTAAAGTTAAAAGCCAATAATGTAGTAATAAATATGGCGAACAGGCCAGACCTGAAAGCCGATCTACAGTGTGATGATCTGCAGGTAGTCCTTAAGAAAAATGCCGGGGTTAAACTGGATGGGAAAGCATCAAATGTAGTATTCGATCTGGAGGGGTCATCTAATTTGAATGCAAAGAAACTTAAAACCCAGACTGCGATCCTTAATTCCAAGAACAATTCTGATATATATGTGGATGCCAGCAAGAGTATAGAGATCAATGCTGAAGGTAAAAGCAAGATATATGTTTATGGAAATCCTGATATTCAGATCAAAGGATTTACAGACAAGTCCAGAATAATAAAGAAATAACAAAACCTGCATTTGCGGGGTCAATGGTTTGTTTTAAAAGTCTTATCAACATTCACCAGGCCAGTCTTAAATAAGTCCCCTAACCTTATCACATTGAATTTTTTTCTGTTCTGCTGAAAATCATAGTAATTAATTTAATCACCTATACATATGAAAAGGCGTGAATTCACAAAATTGGCGGGTCTGAGTGTTATCGCTATCTCTACAACGGGTTTTATCAATTTTAATGGAGAAAACTATATGGGGGATTGTGAAACCACTTCAGATATTTTAGGTCCTTTTTATAGACCAGATAGTCCTGTACGGGACAACCTGGTTATCCAGGGGCAGCCCGGGGATATAGTAGAATTATCTGGTAGGGTAAGGCAAAAGGATTGTGCCACGCCTCATAGTAAAGCGAAAATAGAACTCTGGCATTGCTCGCCAGATGAAATCTATGATAACGATTCAGATGAATTTCTCTACCGGGGAACAACCTTTGCTGATATGCAGGGAAAATATAAATTCACTACCCAAATGCCTGTTCCCTATCCAGTGGGAATTGGCGAAATTAGGCCTGCTCATTTTCATATGATGTTTTCAGCTCCCGGATATCAAAGTCTAATAACCCAGATATATTTCGAGGGGGATCCTCATATAGCAAAAGACCCGTCAGCTTCAGATCCCCGGGCCAGTCGCCGGATCTTAAAAATTAAAAAGGAACAAAATATTCATAAGATAGTTTTTGATTGTAATATGAATGATAAACTAAAAATTTCTAATACCGGTATGGAAAAGATCATCGGGAGATACAGAAACCTGGCTACCGGCATTATTACTGAATTCTTTAGTAAAGATGGTGACCTATGGGTGAGAAATGATGTCTTTGGAAAAGTCTTCACCTTCACCGGAGAAAATTCTTTTGAATATGGCGGGCTTCCGGAAGGCATGTATGAAAAATTACATTTTGAACTTCAGGAAGGTGGTGTTGTTAAGCTCACTAAAACCACCTCTTATGGTAATGGCGAAGAGAAGATCAATAAATTTACCCGATTAAATTAATTGGACGCCGGTAGGATCGACGGTCTAAGACTTCAGCTATCTATTTTGATCAACAGCATTATACTACATGATTCATTACTGGTACACAATTATAAAAATATTGATCCTGCGGAATTTTCAATCCTCAGTAGCGATAAATGAAAGTATTACCAGAAGTTTCAGGGTGCGATTATTCGATTGTGATGGCTTAAGGGTGATGACGGCATCGAAATATCCGGCTTATATGGATTATTTAAGATGGGAATTAATAGCCAGGTCTAAACTTTATAAAGCGATCGTTGGCCGGGGAATGGCTCCAATTTTGGGATCACAAAAGATCATTTATAGAAAACCTTTAAAATTATGGACTAAATTCAACATCAGGCTGGAGACCTCCGGCTGGGATGATAAATGGGTATACCACATACATTATTTTATTCAGGACGATTATACCAAAGCCATTGGAGTCACCAGAGCATTGATCTGGAAGAAAGATGTACCACATATTTTAGCTGATATTATCAAGGAAGCAGGTGGCCCTTCTGTGGCAGAGCCTCCACCGGTATGGGTCATGAAATTATTTGAAGATGATAAAACTATCATCGAAGAATCACAGTTCGAGCAGAATGAAAATACACGCAATAGAGTTTAAAAATCTGGTCTTTTTTTGGACTTGAACTTGCAAAAATTCTGTTAGATTTGCGATCATTCTTCAAACTAACTTCAAGCCCCGAATGAGATCTGAATTAGACATTTCTAGCTGGAATCGTAAAGAGCATTTTGAATTTTTCTCAAAGTTTGAGGAACCGTTTTTCGGAATTACGGTGAATGTTGATTGCACGCTGGCTTATACAAAAAGTAAGGAGGAAGGTATGTCCTTCTTTCTATACTATCTGCACCTGGCTTCCAGGGCAGTTAATGCCATAGAAAATTTTAAGTACAGGATATCCGGTCAAAAAGTTTTTGTTTACGATAAAATCAATGCGTCGGCAACAATAAGCCGGGAAGATAATACCTTCGGATTTTCGAACATTATCCACGATGATGATCTTCAGGTTTTTTTACAAAATGCCGAAAATGAAATTAAAAGGGTAAGATCTGGCAATGGGCTGATGTTAGATGAAATTCGTCTTAATGAAGTACATTATTCTGCCATTCCCTGGATTAATTTCACCTCGCTTTCCCATTCACGAAGTTTTACCGGCCAGGATAGCTGTCCAAAAATATCTTTCGGTAAATGTATTGCTGAAAATGGCAAAAAAATGATGCCGGTTTCCGTACATGTGCATCATGGCTTAATGGACGGTTACCATATAGGTTTGTTTGTAGAATCGTTTCAGGCTCTTCTGAATAATACGTAGCTACAGATCTGCTAAATAAGTACTTCTTAACTTCCTTTCCCTT
>JBFGDP010000244.1:0-3887 GCA_041580575.1 Christiangramia sp. | reverse complement strand
TGCAGGGTTTTTGGGTGGATCACCGAGGCTCCATAAAACGCCAGTTCGATAGCTTCCTCATAAGAGATCTGGTTCAATAGTTCTGCGTTCTCAAAATAGCGTGGGTCTGCATTTAATACCCCAGGAACATCTTTCCAGATGGTAACATTCTCAGCATTGAGGCAATATGCCAGGATCGCCGCAGAATAATCTGAACCTTCCCTGCCCAGGGTAGTGGTAAAATTATTAGGGTCTGCGCCAATGAATCCCTGGATGATATTCAGCCTTTTTTGGTCGAGGTTCTTTTGAATGCGCTCCTGGGTTCTGGTCCAGTCTACCTGTGCATCCCGGTAGGTACTGTCGGTCTTTATAAAATTCCTGGCGTCCAGCCAGTTCGATGCAATATTCTGTGAATTCAGGTATTCGCTAATGATCGTTGTGGAAACCAATTCCCCGTAACTTACGATCTGGTCATATACAAAATCATATTGCCGTGATCTATTATGTTGCAGGAAATTCTCAAGTTCGGTAAATAGAGCTTTGACCTTGGAGAATACAGGTGTATCTGCAAATGGGAACAATTCCTCCATGATATTGCGATGATAGACCTTAACTTCTTCTAAACTTGCCGGGATATTATTCCCCTGTAAATAGTCGTTTACCACTACTTCCAGGGCATTAGTGGTTTTTCCCATCGCTGAAACCACGATAAGCATGTTATCGCTTCCGGTTTCATTAAGTACTTTAATAAGATTCTTTACACCTTCGGCATCTTTGACAGACGCTCCACCAAACTTGTAGACTTTTATCACTTCTTTTTTACATTTTTCTCGATGCCACTTTCTTCCATATGTACTGTCTTCCAGCTTTCCTTGATCTCTGCACCCGTATTTTCGTAGAATTCAATGGCGTTTTTATTTCCTTCAGAAACTACCCATTCTATACGTTTAACACCATTTTCATGGCCGTATTTTACTACCTGCTTATAGAGCGCTCCACCAAGGCCTGTGCCGCGCATGCTCTCGCGAACGATTAGATCTTCTAAATGGACGGTTCTCCCTTTCCAGGTAGAGAATCTAAAATAGACCAGTGCCATCCCTTCGATCTTGCCATCCACATCGGCGACAAAACACTTGAAATTCTTATGTTCAAACCCTTCTTTCACTAGGTCTTCTACGGTTACTTCTACATCGTCCAGGTGATTTTCATGAGCAGCTAACTCTTTGATAAGTTCCAGGACATCGGCCATATCCTCTTTTCTGGCTTCGCGTATCGTATATTCCATAACTTAGATTTTTAACAAAAGTAAGGATTGCATTTCACACACTTATTAAAGCCGTCTTAAAGGATGCCTTTCTTCTCGAGAAAACGGTGCATGGCCTCTTCGTCCATTTGTACGGTATCCCAGTCCTGCATAACATCTGCACCGCTTCTACGATAGAAGTCTGCAGCCTCTGTGTTCCAGTTTAATACCACCCATTCTGTTCTTTTTACCTTCTGGGCGGCAGCATATTTTATCACTTCGGTATAGAGGGCAGATCCCAGTCCTTTCCCCCGAAATTCTTCTCTTACAATAAGATCTTCAAGGTGTACGGTTTTCCCTTTCCAGGTAGAATACCTGAAGTATACCAGCGCCATTCCTTCTATCTTACCATCTGCCTGGGCTATGAAGCAATGAAAAGCGGGGTTGTCGCCAAAACCATCTCTAATAAGGTCAGTTTCATCTATAATCACCGCTTCTGGTTCTTTTTCAAAAATCGCCAGTTCCCGGATAAGTTTTAATACCTCCTTCATATCCTCCTTCCGGGCATCTCTTATTTCTATGTGCATATCAACAGATTTTAGGCAAAAATAAACAATGTTACTATTGTTCACGAAAACGTTGTAGTAAGTTTAAATTTTAATATTTTAGCCGTCGTAAAATAAGATAAACATGCCAAAGAAAAATCAGACGCTGGGAGAATTTATAATTGAAAATCAATCAGATTTCCCGGGTTCTTCAGGCGAACTCTCTAGATTGATAAATTCCCTCAGGCTGGCCGCAAAAGTAGTTAACCATGAGGTTAATAAGGCGGGACTTGTTGATATCATCGGTGCATATGGTGAAACGAACGTGCAGGGAGAAGATCAGCAAAAACTGGATGTTTATGCGAACAATAAATTTATACAGACCCTTACCAACAGGGAAATCGTTTGTGGGATCGCTTCCGAAGAAAATGACGATTTTATCCAGATTAAAGGTCATAAGGGAGATAATAAAAACAAATATGTGGTTCTCATGGACCCGTTGGATGGTAGTTCTAACATAGATGTAAATGTATCTGTAGGGACTATCTTTTCAATATATCAACGGGTTACCCCGGTGGGTACTCCCGTGCAGCTTGAAGATTTTCTGCAGCCCGGAAATAAACAGGTGGCCGCAGGCTATATTATTTATGGCACCTCGACCATGTTGGTGTACACTACGGGTCATGGAGTTAATGGTTTTACCCTGAACCCGGCTTTAGGGTCTTGGTATCTTTCTCATCCAGATATGCAATTCCCGGAAGACGGACAGATCTACTCCATCAACGAAGGGAATTATGTGCATTTCCCGCAGGGAGTGAAAGATTATATTAAATGGTGCCAGCAGGAAGAGGGGAATCGTCCCTATACATCAAGGTATATAGGCTCGATGGTTTCAGACATTCATCGTAATATGATCAAAGGTGGCATCTTTATGTACCCTAAAAGCTCCAAGGCCAGCGACGGCAAGCTAAGGTTGCTTTATGAATGTAATCCTATGGCGTTTTTAACCGAGCAGGCAGGTGGGAAAGCCAGTGACGGATTCAGGAGGATACTAGATATTGAACCAACTGAACTACATCAGCGGGTACCATTCTTCTGCGGAAGCAGAAAAATGGTGGAAAAAGCTGAAGAGTTTATGGCAAAAGCTGAAACTAAAGATCAGTCTCAGTCGTTTTCTTTTTCGAGTAAATAACGGTAATCGTCAAAATTTAACTGACCGCTGAAGATCTGTATGGATCTTTTGATGATCCCTTCAGACGCCTGACTCGAGAATCCAAGACCTATGGCATATTTTTTAATAAGCTCGGTCTCTTCATCATCTATAATATGATCTGCAAAAATGATCCTGAAAAGGTCATGTAATCGCTCCAGTCTTCTTTCTATACTGTTATAAGAAGAAAGCGGGAAAGATTTTGGGTTTTCCAGCACTTTAGCGTATTCATCTTCGCTGATATCTAATTTTCTGGCGAATCTTTTAAGTAGATTTTCTTCATCTTCGTTTATCTCACCGTCAACTGCAGCAAGGTTTACAATTGAGGCGAAATGACTAAGATTTCGCAAGTGCTCTCCCGAGCCAAATAAATCTGAAAAGGACATTCTATTATTGATTTTATACTACAAATATAGTTAAACAGGCAGTTTTTAGTATCAAAGCGGGTCTAAATTAATTTTGGCTTTTCGCTAATGTTTTCTTAATCCCTTTCTCTTCAAACTTCTATTATTTAAATTCCAAGTTCTTCAGAAAAAGATATGAAAACACCGCTACTGGCATTTAACGATAAGGGTATTTATTGCGCTGCCGCAGATGTTTATTTGGACCCCTGGAAACCGGTAGATAAAGCGATTATATCACACGGGCATGCCGACCATTCCCGATGGGGCCATAAAAAATATATTACCCATCATAGCAACGTGCCAATCATCAAACATCGGCTTGGGGATATAGAGGTTTCGGGAAGAGCCTGGAATGAGAGTTTTAATATTAACGGGGTAAAATTCTCCCTGCATCCTGCCGGTCATATCATAGGTTCTTCTCAAATTAGAGTGGAGCATAAAGGTGAAGTCTGGGTATTTACCGGGGATTATAAAACAGAAGACGATGGGGTGGCAGTGCCCTTTGA
>JBFGDP010000243.1:0-3889 GCA_041580575.1 Christiangramia sp. | reverse complement strand
TTAAAATCTTAAACTCACATTGGCAAAAAAGCTACTGCCAAAGCCAAACCAGTATTTATTGCCAAAAATCGGCAGGTCCCTATCACGATCCTGTTTATGGGTACGGTAATTTGCATTTCTGGCCTGTTCGAATCCTCCAGATTTATAAGACTTATCCAGGAGATTATTTATACTTATAAAGAAACTAAGGTATTTGTCTTTGATCCTCCAGGATTTTCCTCCCACAAGGTTCACGAGAAAATAACCTGGAAATTGTTCCTGCTCCAACATTCGTTGCGCTTCCTGTTCATCATAATCCAGCAGTGGCAAGCCATCATAATCTGTTTGAAAATTGACTGTCCTAGTTAAAGGATTCACATCGATGAAGGCATGAGAAAAATAATTGATCGTAGCTCCAAACCACCAGTATTCAGGATCACGATATTCAAAACCCAGTAAAGCTGACCTTTGGGGACCCCCGGCCAAAAAATAATCTTTTAAAAAGGCTCTACCAAAATTCACTGTTTCCCCAAAAGATGCAGAGCTTATGCTCACTGAAGGATCGTTGGCATAGGTGAATTGACCTAATGCCGCAGCAGCTTTGAATTTCATTTTTTGAGTTACCTGAAATTCGCTGCCAAATTCTATCCCCAGGTATTGCCTATCCATATTGGTAAGTACCTCCTGCACAAATGCAGCCGTATTTTCACTGCCCCTGCCTCCAAGCCCATTGGCGAAATAATAGGATACCTCTGTACCATCGCCTATATGTGTTGCATAACCCGTAAGCCTCAAATTGAATTTCGAGGTACGGTAGCGGTAGCTCAAATCTGTGGTTCTTATTTGTTCCGGTTCGATCCCTGGGACGATTTCATTATTCTGCCTCGGGTTTACAAAAACATTTCTAAAGGCCGGGGGTTTACTGAAATATCCTATATTATATTCAATACTATGCCTACCGGAAAATTTATACAGCAGACCGGATTTTACCCCATATTCCTGAAATTGAAGTTTTTCGCTTTCACCTAATGAATTTTCAGGAAATATTCCGTTTTGATATTTTCCAGACCTTTGATGAGATGTTTTTCCTAACCGTCCACTTAAACTAATTTCGAGCTTTCTAAATGCATATTGAAGTTGTAGAAATGCTTCAGAACTGCCTGAAAAAACTTCATAATCATACTTATACCTCTCCCCTTCACTCACCAACCTGCCGGGATTTAATAGATCAGATTGCTTCGCTAATACCAGTGGAGTATCCTGCGATTGTTCCGCAAAAACATCTATGTCCAGAAATCCATTTCCTCCCAGCAGGTCCTGAATCCTGGCAAAATTTTGACTATTTAAGCGGGCATATTTCAATGATCCTGTAATCTTTAAATGATCTGATAAATCCCAGTTCATCATAATATTTGCATTGAACATATTATCGCTGGTCACATCTTCAGCCAAAGCATAGATCGCATTACTGGCAATCTCTTTATTGGTAATATTCGCTCTATACAATCTTTCCCAATCCAACTGACCATTCGAAATAAATTCTTCCCGTGCCATGAATGCAGATTCAAAATTTTTATTCTCCTGAATCCTTAAAAAATAGCTCGGTAATTTTTGATAATAAGAAGGATCTGGATTGGTACCCGCACCATAATAATATTCTTCTCCTGCCAGACCTCCGGAAGTAGTACCTCCATAATCTATCCTCGAGTTAGATGACTCTCCAAATTGATAGCTGAGATTTGTATTTAACCGTAGGTTATCTGCTACTATCCAGAAATGATTCAACATTATCACAGGTTCTCTTATTTCCCGGATCCTGGAATTGCGAATTTCACCATCCTGATACCCCCAGTGCGGATTATACTTCGCGCCTTTTAGATCTAGTACTTCCTGGGTTAACGGGGCCGATCGTCCCCGAAGTACCGGTGTATAAATTCCCGATAGGTTGATAGAATGTTTTTTATTGATTGCTTTTTCTACCGAAGCAAAAAAGGAATTTGAATCGTACAAGGTACCATCAATAAATCCCCGGGTGGCATAACGCTTACCAATAGAGAAAGCATAGAACCAACCGTTCCCTTTTTCACCGGAAGCATACGTGGCCATAAGCCGCCCATTATAACTGCGATTGGAACCTGCCAAGGAAACCCGGCCAACCTTCTGGTATTTTGAAGCCCGCATAATAATATTGGTAGTTCCGCCCAAACCTCCAAATACATAATCATTCGCCCCGATTCCATTAGTAAATACCTGGTTTCTTTGTACATCATTTAATCCACCCCAGTTACTCCATTGAGGCCGGCCATCATAATGTTTATTCATCTCTATTCCATTGATAAGTATCTTACCATATTCGGATCCTAATCCCCGTACACGAAAAAAGGTCTGACTAAAATCAAATGCAGCGGCCGAGAGAAATACATCTTTAGTAGATTGAAGCAGTCCCGAGATATTATCGAATTCAGCTTCATCAAATAAAATATCGGCATCAGATAGACTAATGGTAGCCTGCTGACTGCGTTCATAAAAAGGATCTTGCTGAAGGCCTAGTTCTTCCAGATCTTTTATAGGAGAGGTGATCTTTACTGGAAAGCGTTTAGTGATATATCCGGTTTTTGAGTAAACAACTATATGGTCATTTTTTCCACTGCGATCCCAGCCAAGGGAGAATTCTCCATTGGAATCTGTAAAGGTCTCAATTACCAGACCTTCAATTGCAACTTTAACCTGTGGTAAGGGCACATCGGTGATTGCATCTACTAACCTGCCTTTAAGGACAGATTGCTGGGAATTCATTTTTGTACAACCCAGTAAAAAAATAAACACCCAGAAAATAATAATTTTCATGTGGTGCCGCTTCAACGAAATGAATTATAATGTTAACAAAAATTATCTTAACTAACAAAATATCAGTACTTTAAAGATCTAAAATTATTTTCGCGCTTTGAAAATTTACCATATATCGACGATACTGGCTATTTCCCTTTGCTCGAGTTTTATCAAGCCGGTCTATTCTCAGCAAAAGAAAGATTACCAGATTGAGACGGTTGCCTTCTATAACGTAGAGAATCTTTTTGATACCATAGACGACACTTTAACCTTTGACGATGACAGAACTGCCCTGGGAAAAGATCGATGGACAGAGGAACGCTATCGAACTAAGATCGGGAATATCGCAAAAGTCCTTTCTGAAATTGGAAAAGAGGAAACCGGCACTTCCCCTATTGTGATAGGCCTTTGCGAAATTGAAAACAGGCTTGTATTAGAAGACCTAATAAAACATCCCCACCTCTTAAATATGCAATACGGTATTATTCATTTTGATTCACCAGATGAGCGTGGGATCGATGTTGCACTGTTATATAAAAAGGTAGGCTTTATCCCCTTATATTCCCAGCCAAGAAAATTATTGATCTATGACAATGACAAACGAGATTATACCAGGGATCAACTGGTCGTTACCGGCGTGATGCAGGGGGAGGAAATTCATTTTATCGTAAATCACTGGCCCTCCCGTTCGGGTGGGGAAGCAAAGAGTAGTTATAAAAGAGAAAAAGCAGCTTTGCTTAATAGAAAAATAATAGATTCCATCTACCGTGAAGATCCTAAAGCGCGGATTATAAGTATGGGAGATTTCAATGATGATCCCACCAATAAAAGTTTTAAGAAAATCCTGCAGACGAAGTCTGAGATCAAGGGACTACAGGAACGGGAGCTTTATAATCCTATGGAAAAAATGCTGAAAAACGGTAAAGGAACCCTGGCCTATAGAGATTCCTGGAATCTCTTCGATCAAATTTATCTCTCTCAAAGTCTGGTCTCCCGTAATTTTGATGGTTTTCAATTATATAAGGCAGGAATTTTTAACCCTCCATACGTGATCACCCAATCTGGTCAATACAAAGGTTAT
>JBFGDP010000242.1:0-3891 GCA_041580575.1 Christiangramia sp. | reverse complement strand
TGCCGGGGTTTCCACATCTTCCAGGTATTTAAATTCCCATTTTTTTAACTGAGCACGGTAACTAAGATCCAGATCTTCTGTAAGCGTATCTCCGCTCCAGTTGCCAGCGTCCAGGATACATTCTTTCCGCCAGATACCTGCAGTCCCGTTGAAATTGATAAAATTCCTTCCGAAGTTCCGGCCGGTTTGTTCCAGTATAAAATGAAAGTCCAGCGCAAAAGCCTGGATCTTTGTAAGCAGGGAGTAATTGCGGTTTAAATGCCCCCAACGGGTTTGTACTACCCCAATTTTTTTATTCTTAAAATATGGGAGGGTTTCCATCAACCAGTTTTCACCCGGCACAAAATCTGAATCGAACACCGCGATAAATTCACCCCTGGCAATTTTTAGTCCCTCTTTTAACGCACCCGCCTTAAAACCAGTTCTTATCTCCCGCCGGATATGTTGAATATCCAAACCTCCAGCTTTTAGTTCCCTAATGATCCCGGCCGTTTTCTCTACAGAATGATCTGTAGAATCATCCAGAACCTGGATCTCCAGTTTATCCTGGGGATAATTGATCTTAGCGATATTTTTCAGTAGCCTTTCTACTACGTAATATTCATTATAAAGAGGTAACTGAATTGTAACCAGGGGAAGGTTCTCCTTAGAAAAATCAAACTTCTCAGAGTTATCAGTGGCTTTGGTCGCTTTTAAATAATTAACCAGGAGATGTAGCTGTGAAAGGCTGTAAATGAAAATGATGAGTAAGGCAAGAGTGTAAATTATGATTACCGCAAAATCTATCATTTAAAACTGTATTTAAAAATCCAACCGAGAATTTTTACACCTGCAAAGATAGCACCTTTAACGGTTCCCGAAACCTTTGACACGCCAATCCTGTTCTTATAGTGCACAGGCACTTCTGTATAACTTAAGTTTTGTCGTAAAGCTTTTAGCTGCATTTCAACTGTCCAGCCATAAGTTTTATCTTCCATTTTGAGCTGAAGTAGTTTTTCATAGGTGATCGCCCGGAAGGGTCCAAGGTCTGTAAACCTTGAATTAAAGAAGATTTTCATTAGGGTTGTTGCCAGTTTATTCCCGAAGATCTGCGGAAAGGTCATAGAACCTTTCTCTCTCCACTTTCTAACCCTGGCTCCTACCACGAAATCTTTCCCCTCGTTTAAAATTGGTTGTAGAATTTTTGGCATTTCATCAGGGTAATCTGAATAATCACCGTCAAGGAAAACTACTACATCAGGATTACGAGTTTGTTTGGCTATATAATGCATCCCTTTTAGACAAGCATAACCATAACCTTTGCGAGGCTCAGTTAATACTGTAGCCCCGGCTTTTTTCGCATTAACCTCGGTATCATCGGTGGAATTGTTGCTAACCACGATCACTTCATCTACCAGGTCTGGAATATCTGCGATCACTCTTGCTATAGAATCTGCTTCGTTGAATGCGGGAATAATAACCTTAATAATGTAGTTCATTGATAAATACCTGTGTAAAAAGTAAGCTGAATTTTGAGTATATTAGATTTTATGAAGATCATTTACCTCGCCATTATTACATTATTTCTGATCTCCTGCAAAGAAAGCAAGAATAATTCAGAAGATTCCACAAAATTAGAAGATCAATATGCTATAGCTTATAATGTACTCTTTGATGCTGAAAAAGATGATTACGAGGTGTTTTCCATGAACCTTGATGGCAGTAATAAAAAGAATATTTCTAATCTCCCGGGGGTTGAATGGACCTATTACGCACAGGGCAAAAATCTTTATTTTATTTCAGATAAGGACACCGCTCATCGCAATTATTTTCTTTACAAAACCGATTTTGCTGGAAAAGAACCCAAAAAGATTTTTGATATAAGACTAGAAGACAGCTGGATGGGATCCCGAAAGAATGGCGCTGAATTAATAGTGAAACCTCATCGCAGCGTAGACACCGCATTTTATATTATCGATACACTTGGTGAAATCCAGGCTAAAATAGATCCAGGACTGGCATATTTTAACGATCCGGTCTTCTCCCCATCTGGCGACAGGATTGTATTTAGAGGAGCCGAAAAACCATTTAAAAAAGATTCCGGCTATATTGACGAACTATATATCATGAAATCTGATGGAACTGATCTTAGGAAGCTAACCAATTATCCTGCAGAAGATACCACTGCGACCTGGTATAACTATCATGCCGGTCCTCCCAGATGGCATCCCACAGAGGATTTTATCAGTTACCATTCCATGCAGAATGGTAAAACATCTTTGTTTGGCATTTCTCCTGAAGGTGGAGAATCCCAGGTTCTGTTAACTTCAGACACATTATCCCTGGGTTGGCACGACTGGAGTGACGACGGGAAATGGCTCGTAGCCGGGGTTGCAGACAAGAAAAAAGAACAATATCATATCCAGCTAACGAACTGGAACACTAAAGAATCTAAAATTCTAACCGATACGAGTTTTCAATATCAACAGGCGCCTGTTATAATAAAATTGAATTAATCGTTTTTTAGATAATCCATAAGATTGGCATCGTCACTGATGACAGACTCCCGGGATGATCTGAAACGGCCTTTATGACTGCCATTCTCCAATTTAAGCACTCCTCTTGGACATACGGCTGAACAGATCCCGCAACCTACACAGCTGGATCTCACAATATTTTCGCCCTTCTGGGCATATGCTCTCACATCGATTCCCATCTCGCAATAGGTGGAGCAATTTCCGCAGGAGATGCACTGCCCGCCATTAGTGGTGATCCTGAATTTTGAAAACAATCGTTGCTGCATTCCTAAAATTGCCGCCATGGGACATCCAAACCTGCACCATACCCTGTTTCCGAAAATCGGGTAAAATCCCGTACCTATTACCCCACTAAAAATGGCACCTATAAGGAAGCCATAACTTTGCCGCAGAGTTTCCGCATTGAACAGAAAGAGGTTACTGCCACTGAAATAATGAAATCCAATAAGAGAAATTATGATCACCAGGTAACCTATGGCTCCATACCTGGCATCCTTTTCAAGCTCTTCCCTTTTAAAATACCAGATACCAGCAAACAACAGGGTTAGAAATGTTCCAACCCCAATGAGAAATACATCCCGGTTTAACCAGTACCTATCTGCATCATACCCCAGATAGGAATAAATCACCGCTGTGGTCATAAGGACCACAAAGACCAGTACACTATGAATCACCCAGCGCTCTACCTTCCAGGCAAAAAGACTTTTATCTGAAAGATGACGGTAGGGATCACCGGCAGTTTCTGCCAGACCACCACAACCACACACCCAGCTGCAATACCATCTTTTACCATATTTATAAGTAAGGATGGGGGTAATGATAAAAATCGAAGCAATCCCGAATAATAACAGAATAAGACCAATTGTGCCTGAATCTAAAAAATCATTAACACGGTACTGTTCGAAATTATAATAATTAAGGGGCCAGATATTCTTTAGATCATAATAAGGCAGGGAAAATCCCTTCCCGTTTAATCTCGACATGAATTCAGGAATAAGAAATGCAAACGCCGTCTGGAAGAACATTACAGATACAGTTCTTATTTTTTCGTAGCGATTATGTCTGTATTTCCATATGAATTTTACACCAAAGGCCAGGATCGCTATGGTATAGAGCGTTCCATATACAAACCACTGGCTGGCTGGATTACCGCTCAGCAATTTGCTTAACGGGTCAAAAAGCGAGATAAGGCCGGTATTATCTCCTTCTGCCTGTAATCCTAGATACTCCGGATAAAAATAAAGGATAATATAAAAACCGGTAAGCGCAATTCCGGTCAACCAGGCCAGGTATCCCCTGTTAGTCATAGACTTGAACCATAGCCCATCATTTTTAATACCCGGATGTTTATCTGCATAGGCTGCCAGGGCAAACC
>JBFGDP010000241.1:0-3905 GCA_041580575.1 Christiangramia sp. | reverse complement strand
CTCTTTATTATCTTTACTTACATTAAAGGGATCCTGAAATACCACCGCCGGATCTGAAAGAGCTGTATCAGATAAGATCAGTTCAAATCTGGAATTATAAGTTCCTTGTTCGAGAAAGATTTCTAAGGTTTTATTTTCCTTTAGGTTCTGACCGGTTCTCCTCTGCCTGTCAATTAAATAAATAAAGTGTGACTGGAAATTTTCCAATCCTTCAAGGTTAATCGAAACCAAACCTTTGCGCTCAGTCTTTAAACCTAGAGGTATCCTAGTTATTATAGATTCATTGTTGAATGAAGTTCCATTGATGGATAATATTTTATTTTCAGGCGCCAGGCTGTATAAACTGGGAACATTAATGTTTGTATTTAACAGTTTTAATGCATCCTTGTCTTTTTCAAAACCAGGTTGCGCATTAGTAGTGAAATAGATCACTGCTTCATCTTTAACCTGAATATCTTTGAAACCGGCATTAAGCCTGATGATAGATCTGGAATAAATTCTGTTTAAATTATCCAGGTTTCTTTTATAAAACTGCTGGCTTAAATTATTGCTTCTTACCTCATTACTAACCCCAAGAATACCGGTAGTAAAACCATCACTAACTTTTACAAAGAAACCCTGCATTGAAGGAATAATACTGGGAGTAGCCCCGGAAGTACTCGAGATACCCGCGACGTAGGAGGTGTAGGTGCCGGAATATTGATCTTCATTACTGGAGTTGAAAAAGTAGATAGCATCATCTATATTTTGTTTTGTCCAGCCAGAAGAGGCATTCCAATCGATGGGAGAAGGGTAGGGATTGCCTACCAGGTTAAATCCCTGCGTAAATTGTCCGTTACTATTTTGCAAAGTAGTAAGATAGGGACCGTTATTAACCGATCCCGATAATTCAACAGTTAGAGGTGTTGTTCCTGCTCCAAAATTTATAGCATATCCTTCCAAAACATTCAAAGGATCTGGAGAGTTGGTATAGGGCGTCCATCCCGAAAGGTCATTTCCATTTCCATCGTCACGTGCTTCATTATAGGAATAGAAATGAGGGAAAGTACTGCTAAGATCTACATAACCCGAGAAGTCATTTACAGAGGTATTTGAAAAAGGAGAGCTTATATATTTATATCCAAAACTACTGTCCAGATAACGTTGCATGGTTACATTGCCGGTTATGATCCCAGAACCTACACTAATAATTGCTGTTTGACTTATATCAGATAGGAGCGTTAATTGATCATTAGTCTCAAAAACTCCGGTTTGTAAGGATAATATCCCGCTTATTTCCAAAAGGCCAGATGATCTAACCCCCATCAGATTATTGATTACAAGGTTACCAATTCTATTATTTTCAAAGGTTCCGGATGGAATTTCCTGTAAAGTGTTCCCGTTGAATATTATAGTCCCGGTACCGGCTTTGATAGCGGCATTACTGTTAATAATTCCGTGAATTTCCAGACTGTTCGATAGAACTTCGACGGTAGCTGCACCTGCCAGCGTAATGTTTCTTACTTGCCCGGTTGCTCCGGAATTTAAAACTGGGTAATTATTCAGTCCATCAGGAATTAAAATATCCGAGGTACTGTCTGGTAAAACTCCGCAACTCCAGTTCAAATTGTTGTTCCAGTCATTATCGCTACTACCTGTCCAGGTATTCTGACTTGTAACTGTTAAAGTTGCCAGAGCTGAAATCGTTACCTTACATTTGGACTCCGATGGATCTACGGGTTTTACAATAACCCGATATTGCTGGCCATCCATGGAGGCCGTAATATTATTTACAGTTAGTTGATTGGAATCTGTACCTGTATTTTGAAACTCACTGTTCGCATCTGCTCTAAACTGTCAGTGATAATTAACTCCAGAAAGAGTATTGGTAGAAAAAGTTACAGAGTTCCCTACGCAGGTCGACTTATCAAATGGTCCGGAAAGATTATAGCAATTAAGTTTTTGCAAAAATTCTGTTGGAACATTTTCCTCAATTTCATCATAGTTCTTTTCAAAATCATCTTCAGTTCCAAATTCACAGTCTTCCTCGTTTACACCTGTACTACCACCCTCGTAGTTCTCACAGGTCGTAAATTCTGGTGGCCATCCATCTACAGTTCCAAAAATATATAGGTTCCCATTAGAGATATCCAAATCACCCTGATTATTGCTGCCATTTTTAATAAAATCTCCCTGGATGATCATATAACTTGAAACCGAAATTTGTACTTTGTTGGCTCCAATGAAATTTCCATAGATCAATACAAAGGCGTTATCCCCCATTGAAAACTGACTGTTATTATCGCTCATGATAAGATCGCCATTTACAATAAGAGTTCCTTCTACAATAAGATTACTGGTATTATTATTTAGAGTTATATTATTGTATTCTTCAGTGGTGCCTGCAGCGACAGTGTGTAATCCCGAAATTATAATATCGTTTTGAGCCCGGGCATAAAAAATACCCAGGAAAATAAATAGGATGCCGATATATAATTTTTGGGGGATCATTAGCATTCTCTTTATTCCAGATTTAACTCAGAAACCGCCAGAATTTCATCGGTTTCAGTGGTGTAAGTAATTCTTAGTTTGCCGGTGTCCAGTTTTTTATTGGTCTTTGGGAATTGAACCACAAAATTTCTGGAAGAATTAGGAGTATATACCGATATACCTTTGATCTTTTGAATCTCACTAGTTTTGCCTTTTTCAGTAACATGTTCAATAACCAGGTTGCCGTAAACCGACATATTACCAGAACGCTTGATCTTTAATTCTAAGGCATAAGTTTCATCTTCATTATCTCCAAGTTCTACATCGCTGATTTCGACTTGCGTAGTAGGTGTTCCATTCCTGATGATCACCGGAATACTAATTCCAAAGACAGTTTTTATATTGATGGAAATACCATCAGATTCTTCAACATTCTCACTACCTAAAGCGGTTTGTTCTTCTACAGCTCTAAAATAGAGATGCGACCGGTATTCCCCATTTTCGAGATTCCCGGTTCTGGTTAATTGCACTCTTACGGTTTGAGCTTCATTAGGACCTAAACTAACCCGTCTGGGATAATATCTTAAAAAATCATCGGCGAATTTTTGACCATCGTCAGGAGTATCGATCTGTTCAAATTTACCATCCTGAGTCATTCTGTATTGCACAAAACTTATAGCATAAACCGCCGTATCTTTTCCAGTGTTGATCAGGTTTATTTCCTGAGCCCTCTGGCTTCCGTCAAAAACCAGCCTTTTTGGCATAATCATAAGATCTCCCTGGGCCAGCCCGGAAAAGCAGAGAAAAAACGATAATATAACGAAGTAAATTCGAGTAGAGTTTCTAGCTAACATAAATGGATAAGTAGGTTAAAACAGTTTAATTGGGGATAAAAGTACATTAAATATAAAACTACCCTGGTTTAATTATAAGTCACCGTTACATTAAAACCAGAGGAATTGGTATACACACCGGGATTTTGATTGGCATCCAGGTTGAGAGTAGCACCGATCTTAAGTATGTCTACGCCTTCAATTCCGGAATCGATGAGGGGCTCCACCGTAAACTGGTCTATCAGGATGATTTGATTTGGGTTTTCCTGATTAAAAAGGGTGAAAGTAGTTGGCAGGGTAATACTATAATTATTATTACCATGACTTACAACAGCCTCTGCCGGGGATACAATTCCCTGTACCGCAGAAGAAAGTTGTAACCCATTAGCAACTCTTGTACCATCAGGGGCCAGGGTAAGAGTTCCAGGGTTATAACCACTTATGACATTCCCGAAATTAAGATCTACACTTTTAGTAATCTTGATTGGTTCAACAACATTCACGATAGTATTAACCACTGCAGTAGCAGATGCCTGGCTAAATGCCTGTGTAGATAATAATATGCCAAGAAGAAATAAAAACTTTCGCATAATAAGACTGCAT
>JBFGDP010000240.1:0-3945 GCA_041580575.1 Christiangramia sp. | reverse complement strand
GAAAAAAGGTGAAGATGGTTATTACCTCATCAGGAAAATTGAACCTTTCTTTTTACAATTATCATCTTATTTAAGGAGGATTAATGCCGATAATATTTTGGTACTTTTACCCGGTATTACCTGGGCGAACGAAGAACGTACCGCGCTGTTAATAGACCTTAGGATAGCTAGATTCCTGGCCAAACCATTTATGCATTTACTGGGGTATAGGAACAGAGAAGCGGGGAAGTATTTTTTAAAAACAAGTAGCCGGGATCGCATAACAAAGTTAGAACTATATAAGAACCTGTCGTGGTATAAAAAAAACCCTTTCGGTAAGGAAAGGGTTTTTAAATTTTAATTACTAAGATTATTTGTCGCTTGCAGAATTATTCCCGGTTTCATTAGTACCGGTCCATTTATTATTTGAGCGGTCTATATCTGCCATTAATTGCGATGCATCGATCTCTATACTAGAGATCTTTGATTTCGCCACCGGGATCTCCAACTGATATTCAGGAAATCCCCAGGCCCAGTCTTTAACCACGGTTCTATTAACTCCTTTTTCAGCAGGTTTTTCCCAACGCATCATTTGTAACGGAATATAAAAAGTTTCAGAGGTTCCATCATTATAAGTTACGTTGATATCCAAAGGCATTGGCATCATTGCTTTTCTTTGTAGACTAACCAAAGTAGATTCTTCCTCGCCTTCAACAGAATCGATCGCATAGTCTATGGTATTAGTGGTTTTAGTCCAGTCCTGCAGATACCAGTCCAGCTCGGCCCCTGAAACCTTTTCAGCGATCCTGATAAAATCATTTGGGGTTGGATGTTTAAACTTCCATTCGTCATAATATCTTTTAAGAGTCCTTGCTAAATTTTCCTCTCCTATGATATAACCTAATTGTGCCAGGAACACTGCTCCTTTAGAATAGGCAGAAGCTCCATAAAGGGCATTCATAGCATACCTATCAGCATGGGTAGATTGAGGTTGTTCTTTTCCAGATCTGGCCAGATACGTATAACTTCTGTATGAATTGGCATGAGGATTTTCAGAATTTGATCCTAAGACCACATTTTCAGCTTCAGAAGAGATATAAGAAGTAAATCCTTCATCCATCCATTCGTGAATACTCTCATTGGTTGCCAAAAGATGCTGAAACCAGGCATGAGCCATTTCATGGGCGGTTACTCCTACCAGGCTGCCAAAGGAACGCTCCCCGGTGATCAAGGTAAGCATGGCATATTCCATTCCGCCATCACCACCCTGAACTACTGAATATTGATCCCATGGATATGGACCTATATGTTCATTAAAGAACGCAAGTAATTCGGCTGTTTTAGGCTGTAAATTCTTCCAGTTCTCTTTTATTTCTTTATTATCCTTGTAAAAGAAATGTAGAACGGTTCCATCTTCTGCTATAAGTTTATCGTGGATATATTCGGGATCTGCAGCCCAGGTAAAATCGTGTACCTGCGGCGCTACAAAATGCCACGTTAATTTATCACCTTTGGTCTTTACCTTAGTACCTTCTTTTTGGTAACCATGCCCGATCTCCTGTGGATTTTGGAGATATCCGGTACTGGCTACCGTGTAATCCTTATCTATGGTTAGCTTCACATCAAAATTGCCCCAGACTCCATGAAATTCACGGGCGATATACGAATCTGCATGCCACCCCTGGAAGTCATATTCCGCTAATTTAGGATACCACTGGCTCATGGATAGCGCAACTCCTTCAGCATTATTTCTTCCAGATCTTCTGATCTGTTCAGGAACCTGACCTTCAAATGTCATATTGAAAGTAGTCTTTTCTCCCGGTAAGATTGGCTGTGCCAGTTCTACTTCCAGGACAGTTCCTACTTCTTCATACTGTAGTTCCTTACCATTCTGGGTTAGTGAATTCACCCTTAAGTAACCTATTTGATCTTCGGTTAGGCCCGAAATCCTGCTTACGATCTGCGGATTTTCTTTAGTTCCTTTATTTACAGTCATCCTGCTGTCTGGATCTGGAACACTCTCCAGCCTTGCATTCATTTCACTATCAGGCTGAAAGGCATTGAAGAAAAGGTGATAAAAAACCCGGTTTAGCGTATCTGGAGAATTATTGGTATATACCAGTTCCTGAGTACCGGAGTATTTAAAATTCTCCACATTCATATCTACTTCCATTCTGTAATCAACATGTTGCTGCCAGTAGGAAGTATTGTTCTGGGCCTGAATGAACCCGGTGGTAAGTACTAATAAACTAAATAATATTTTTTTCATTTTAATTGTTTTTTGAGATTTGGTCGGCTAAAATCAATGCGTTATATAAGTTGGCCATCTTTCCTGAAGAAGACAGATCCTTAAATTTCCTGGTATTACCATTATCACCGGCAACGATAACTGTAGCATTAGTGGTAAGCCCGCTATCCATTATGATCTGCTTTACCTGTGCGGCGCTTAATTGCGGGTAATATCCTCTAATGATCGCTGCAATACCTGCAACCGCAGGTGCAGCCATAGAAGTTCCCTGTAAATATTCGTATTTGTCATTAGGCGTAGTAGACCAGATCTTAGTTCCGGGAGCGAATACGTCTACATTCGATTTACCATAATTAGAAAATTGTGCTACAAGACCAGATCCGTATTCATAATTCAAAGCACCAACAGTTAAGAAATTATCGGCGATCTCTTTGGTATTTACGGGATCCTGATCATTAGGATATACGCGTTTAGAATCAAGATCAATACCTTCATTCCCTGCCGCATTAACTATAAGTACGTCTTTAGCGGCGGCATATTTTATGGCGTCTATCACCCACTCCGGATTAGTAGAGAAATATTTTCCAAAACTGGTATTGATCACTTTTGCACCATTATCTACGGCATAACGTATTCCAAGGGCAATATCTTTATCATATTCATCTCCATCTGGTACCGCTCTAACTGCCATGATACGGGCATTGCCAGCTATTCCCTTAATACCAATATTATTTTCACGATTTGCCGCAATGATCCCGGCTACGTGTGTACCATGCTTGGAATTTTTCTTATCGGCTTCGGGTCCGGCAACCTGATTGTTACCATAATCTGTATCTGTAATATCATATGGGTCGTCTCCTGTTTTAGCCCTGCCGTCAAGTTCCATATTGAAATGGGTAGACAGCCGGTCCTTATAATATTTAATAGCCTCATCCAGTTCTTTTAAAGCTTCCGGTATATTTTCATTAACGTTATACTGAATCTGAGACAGGATAGATTTATACTGACTCATTTGCTGTGTCTGTGGCTTAAATTCAGATAATTGTTCTTTCGTATAATCTTCAGTTCCCAATTCTTTAGATATAGCTTTATGGGCAGTGCTTATCTGTTCTTTTATCTGTAAATATTGATCACGGGTTTGAACAGATTCCTGGTATTCCTTTTCGTATTCTGCTTTTGCAGCCTTATAAAGATTATATTCTTCCCTATCGGCCGTGCTTACACTGCTATCGGTTTTGCCATCATATTTAGACTTCAGCCTTTTATAAATACGGGTGTATTCCATATTTTCAGCCACCGCATCTCCCAGGAAATTCCAGCCATGAATGTCATCTATATACCCATTTTTATCATCATCTTTTCCATTCCCGGGAATTTCATCAGTATTTGTCCAAATAACACCCTTAAGATCTTCATGATCTATATCTATCCCACTGTCTACAACTCCAACGATCACCGGAGATGGTTTTTTATTTTTAATGATCTCAGCATATGCCCTGTTAACGCTCATTCCGGGCACGGTATCTAAAATAAGGTCTCTGTTGGTCCAATCCTTAAGTTCAGTTTCAGAAAGGTCTCTTACCTTTAGGGGGATAGAATCGATCTGCTTTACCGGTGTTGAAACGATTTTTGGTGCCGTACTGCTACATCCGGTAATAATACCGGCAGCAAGCAGAGATAGAAATGGTTTAAATAAAGGTATTCTCATGTCATGGTTT
>JBFGDP010000239.1:0-3946 GCA_041580575.1 Christiangramia sp. | reverse complement strand
GATCTTACAGGTAGGAGAGATCTGGACATACAGCGCGATCCATACGGTGACCCAGTCGGATCTTGATACAGGTTCAGTAGTTAACACCCCCACAGCCAACGGAACAGATACCAATGGCGGAGCGGTAAGCGATGACAGTAACCAGGTTACGGTGAATGCGACTCAGAATCCTGTGATCAGTATTGTTAAAACCTTCACAGATGATTCCGTGATTGCAGGTGGTGATGGCAGTTCTTTCACTCTGGTAGTTACCAACGAAGGAAATGTGACACTCAGTGATGCGCTCATCCTGGACATGGTTGATAGTCGCCTAAGTGTGACTAGTGTGTCCAGTACAATCGGAAGTGATGCTGATAGTGATAGCGATGTCCAAACAGTCGAGTGGCTCATTGCTACTTTAGCACCAAATGCTTCAGCGACAATTACAGTAGAATTTGATGTTGATGCTGGGGTTGAAGAAGCTAATGGTGTTGGAGGTGTTAACAATGAGGATAATTTGCCCAATAACGCATTTGTTAGTGCCGAAGCACCACAGGGAGATTCTGCAGACCCCTCTGATGACATTACGAATGATAGCGAAGACACCATTGATATTTTGGTAGATATCAACCTATCAATTGTCAAAACCTTCATTCCAGCAGAGATCGAGATACCAAAGCCACAGGGAACAATTCAAACTTTCACTATTGAGGTTAGCAATGCTGGTCCCTCTGATGCAATTGGTGTTTCTGTTACCGATATAGTAGATGACATTCTTGAAGTGACCAATATTAGTGTCTCGTCTTCAAATGTGGATTGTACAGCAAGTAACGGGAATAATGTAGACTGTGAGGTTCGGGTTCCCGCAGGAGGGTCAGAAACTATTACCGTTGAATATGTGACGGCACCATTCCTGGATGCAGATTCACCTTATACCACCACAGCAGGCGGTGATGACTTCTACTTTGTTTTTGTAAATGGAAGTATCCTGGAAGGTACAACGAGAGGAGACGGATTGGTACTTCTCGACGGCGTTGATATCACGGCTACCACAACTATTGTCAGGAGCCTCACAAGGAATGACATCATTTTCGATCCAGAAGGATCCGATCCGGCCTTCGAACTGCACCTTTCATGTTCCGATCCGTTTACCGGAGGTTGGGGCCAATCAGCTGGACCAGTTGAAGGAGTTGATAACAACTGGCAGATCGCATACTTTACGATCGCCAGGTTTAACAACAACGGATTTGTAAAATCATGTGGAAATGTGGTCAATGAATTCGAAGTTGATAATACCGCATACGCTTCCGGGGTTGATTCATTTGGAACACAAACCGAGTTTGATGATGACTTCGTAACAGTTGGGCCTGGTATTACACTGGATCGACTGCAGAACCAAGGTAAACGACTCACAGCCAGATTGAATAATTTAACAGGATCTGACAGAACTATTGATGAAGTCACCATTACCTGGCCAGATAGTAACGGTAACCTTAGTAAAGTTTGGCTAACTTATGGTAACACAAGCAATATTATCTGGCAAGGAAGTGAAACTGCAAATAATGATTACCCTAATCCAGATGCAATACTAGATCAGAATGATTCTGGCTGGGATGGAGGCATCCTGCCGATGGGAGAAGCTATTTTAAGGTTTGACTTTGAAAACAAAGTGGGAAATACGGGCTATATAATTAGGGTTCACTTTGTAGATGGTACCTGGCTGGATATTAATGTTCCGGGGGACAGTACTCCAGCGGTCACTTCCAAAACGATGGAGGATACAAAATCAAGCCAAAACCTCAAAGTTACGGTGGAGACAGATTTTTCAGCAAATGTTGAGATGATCATTTATCCGAATCCGGCTACCACCAGCTTTAATCTTATGTTGGATGGTTATATGGGAGACTACGCTGAGATCCTTATTTTTGACTTGAACGGGCGACAATTGCATAGGGTTAAAGAGAAATTTACACCCGGTAGCCCATTGATGATCAATCTTCCGTTTGGCCTTAATGAAGGATTGTATTACGTGAAGTTAAACGATGGTAAATCAATGAAATCTGAACCGCTGATAATTAGAAAGATGGATTAAGATTAGTATAAATGTTAACTACAAACGAAGGCTGTTTATATCAAAACAGCCTTCGTTTTTTAATCATGGTTCTATAGTATCATAGTCTATCCTGGCTGAATCCAGGCCATTCTTAAAATGAGTAAGCATTTTGGAAGGTTCCCTGGCGCTAAGGCCATTTTGTAAACAGGACTCACCTGAATTATTCGGAAAAGATTTTATTTCATCTTCTGAACCGGTTGAAAAGCTTGAGCATAACAAAAGGCAACATAGAATGCCTAAAATATGAAGCAGGGGGATGTAGGTTCATAAAACGAAAATAATTAAAAAAAGTCTCCGTTAATCACGCTTGGGGGTAAAAATTAATTAATGAATTATATTATCTTTTCATCCTCGGAAAATTATAAATGTGCAGTTACTTTACAATTTATAGTTTTACTTGCCGGCAGGCATTAAATTATATTACTTATCAAATTTCATTCAAAATTGTTTTTTTACGGGAAACCGTAAGTTTTTCTTTATACTTGCTTTAGTTTTATATCTGAATATTAACCTCAAAAAATGTCAGGGAAAAAACTGGAGTTTTCTTTTTGCCATCGATTACCTGAAAGATCTTTTTTCTTTAAGGGTAAACAATTCCCGGTTTGTGCGAGATGTACTGGTATCCACTTGGGATATTTAAGTTTTCCGATTTTTTTGTTTAGTATTTTCAGTCTTAGCCTTTGGGTAAGTTTTTTAATTTTAATTCCAACCGTTATTGATGGATTAACCCAGGCTTTCTTTAATAGAGAAAGCACAAATTGGCTGAGATTTATAACCGGCTTTATGGCAGGTATAGGGGCTATGGCCTTAATTTCCTCGATTGGAAAATTTATCGGAAACTTTTTATTATCAAGAATCTAAATTATTTAAAATGTCTCATAATTACCACCGGGATGAACTCGGAACCGGATTAACAATCTTATCATTTTGTATACCATTAGCCGGTGCAATTGTCTATTTTTCAAAAAAAGATACTCAACCTAACGCTGCCAGATCAGCTTGTCATGCTGCACTTTGGGGCTTTGGTATAGGTCTGGTACTAAATGTTTTAATGACTGTAGCAGGCGGAATTTAGAAATGATAATAGCTACAACAGTATTCCATAGCTCATTATGATTTCAGTTATTTTTTAACAAAAAATTTGTAGGATTCTAAAAAAATCATTAATTATGACGTCCCTACACAAGTGCTGGCATCCCTACGGCAGTACAACATAATTTTTTAATTTATTTTTATGAAGCAATTCTTTGCGGTCATGCGCTACGATCCATTTCTGTCTACTTCAATTTATAATACAGTGGGTATGGGCAAAACCAATAAAAAAAGGGTGGATACTTACTTTGAATATTCTCTAACAGTTTTTTATCCTACAAACCCCACCTTTTCGTTTTAAACACTTCCAAATGAAAAGAATATCTCTTATATCAAATTCTAGTATTCAATACTACAAATTTGAGAGTCCTATAGAATTAGAATTCTCTAAATCTAACAAGATCTTTTATCATCAGCCATTTGATTCTAATTTGATGGAATTTATCTTCGATCCATTATTTAAAGTTTCGATAGGTGGAGATGAAAAATTTTATCGAAAAGAGGAATTGCTGGATAAGGAGTTCCTGATTAATGATCAATTAAAGGATGATGTAGATCTTTCAGAATGTGAGGTAATTAATGATTATTACCAGGCAGGTAATTTAAACAAAGTTTTAAAGAAATTTAGAAGGCAATGGTTGCCTTTGCCTTACTTTAAAGACAATTCAATCAACAAGAATGTTACCTATCCTACAGATTGGGTGAGGGGGTATTTTGATTTTGACGAGGATCTTACTAAGGTTTCGTTTGTTATTTCTGTAG
>JBFGDP010000238.1:0-3953 GCA_041580575.1 Christiangramia sp. | reverse complement strand
GGTAGAAAATGATCTAACGGGATGTGCGAAGATCACCGATTTTGACCTTATTATTAATGATGGACCTCTCATTAAGCTGGATAATATCCTCGAAAGATGTGACCTGGATCTAAATGGATTCGAAGATTATGTTTTAAATGATATGGTGGATAATTTGCTGGATGATCTTGACCCTGCGGAATATGACGTGAAATTCTTCAGAAGTTTAAATGAAGCAAAATCTTATCAGAATCCTATTAACGCATCTTACACATCTTCTGGAAACGAAACTATTTTTGGCAGGGTTTCAGAGCTAAATAACCTCAACTGTTATAATATTGCTGAAGTAGAATTGATTCTCAATAATCCTCCCCGGATCGAATCTTATAACATACTGCAGCCTCAGGTAAATTCTAATAGCAACACCGTAACCCTGGAGATAGAAAATGCCGCGGCTTACGAATTCGCCATCGGGAATATAAATGGCCCTTACCAAGCCAGCCCCACTTTTACAAATGTGAATTCCGGCTTTCAAACGATATATATCAGGGACCTTAAAGGCTGCACGATCATAAGTTCTGAAATTGCAGTAATTGGTTATGACAATTTTTTTACACCCAATAATGATGGGGTCAACGATTTCTGGCAGGTAAAAGGTATTAACACCTTAAATAACGTTGTGCATATATTCGACAGGTACGGAAAGCTTTTAAGTAAGTTCAAATCGAGCGACCGTGGCTGGGATGGCCGATATCAAAATGTCATGATGCCTGCAGACGATTACTGGTTTCGGGTAAGCCTTCAAAACGGACAGGAATTTAACGGTCATTTTTCACTTGTTAGATGATTCCTAAAAAATTGATTTAGGCCTGATAATTGCTTAATTTCGTGATGCTATGAAATTTGTCATGCCAGTATGTTGCTAAAAGATGATCAGCATCGGAGATGACAATTCCCTATGAAGATCGTTGCAAGGATGATCACACTAAAGGGAAAGAAAGAAAACCTGCTGAATGAACTTCGAAATACTATCGGACTACAACCCTTCAGTAGATCAGCCCAATGCCATCAGGCAGCTGGTCTCGGGAATTAATAAGAACGAACAGTACCAGACCTTACTGGGGGTTACCGGTTCCGGGAAAACTTTTACAGTTGCAAATGTTATTGAGGAAGTCCAGAAACCTACACTGGTATTAGCCCACAATAAGACTCTGGCCGCCCAGTTATATTCAGAATTCAAGGAGTTTTTTCCGGAAAATGCAGTGGAATATTTTGTTAGTTATTATGATTATTATCAGCCTGAGGCTTTTATCCCAACTTCGGGAACCTATATAGAAAAAGATCTTTCCATCAATGAAGAGATCGAAAAACTGAGATTAAGTACCACTTCTTCATTATTAAGCGGTAGACGGGATGTGATCGTGGTTGCGTCTGTATCCTGTCTTTATGGTATAGGGAATCCGGTGGAATTCAGAAAGAATGTGGTTTCTATCGAGCGGGATATGGAAATTTCCAGAACCAAATTTTTACACCGCCTGGTTCAAAGCCTTTATTCCAGGACAGAAGCTGAGTTCAATCATGGTAATTTCAGGATAAAAGGCGACACGGTCGATGTATACCCCAGTTATGCCGATAATGCATTCAGAATACATTTCTTTGGTGATGAGATAGAAGAGATCGAAGCATTTGATCCAACCACTAAAGAGATCATTGAGAAATACGACCGTTTAAATATCTACCCGGCGAATATGTTCGTGACCTCCCCCGACGTTTTACAAAATGCCATTCATGAAATACAGGACGACCTGGTAAAGCAGGTAGATTATTTCCAGGAAATTGGAAAGACCCTGGAAGCAAAACGTTTGGATGAACGTACTAATTTTGACCTGGAAATGATCAGGGAGCTTGGTTATTGCTCTGGAATCGAAAATTATTCCAGATACCTGGATGGACGGAAACCGGGAACAAGGCCCTTCTGTTTACTGGATTACTTCCCGGATGATTATTTGATGGTAGTAGATGAGTCTCACGTAACCATTCCGCAGGTACATGCCATGTATGGTGGTGACCGGTCCAGAAAGGAAACACTGGTAGACTACGGCTTTAGATTGCCGGCAGCTATGGATAACCGTCCATTAAAGTTTGAAGAATTTGAAGCCTTGCAAAACCAGGTCATTTATGTAAGTGCTACACCGGCCGACTATGAATTACAGAAAAGCGAAGGTATTTATGTAGAGCAGGTAATAAGACCTACAGGATTATTAGATCCAATTATTGAGGTTAGACCCAGTCTTAATCAAATTGATGATCTCATAGAAGAGATCCAGCTTAGGGTTGACAAAGATGAACGCATCCTGGTGACCACTTTAACCAAAAGAATGGCCGAGGAATTGACAAAATACCTGACCAGGATAGATATTCGATGCCGATATATACATTCAGATGTTGATACTCTGGAGCGTGTGGAGATCATGCAGGATCTTAGAAAAGGAATTTTTGATGTCCTGGTAGGGGTGAACCTTCTTAGAGAAGGTTTAGACCTTCCGGAGGTTTCACTTGTAGCCATCATAGATGCAGATAAAGAAGGATTCCTGAGGAGTAACCGTTCTCTTACCCAAACCATAGGTCGTGCTGCCCGCCACGTTGAGGGGAAGGCCATTCTGTATGCCGATAAGATCACCGATAGCATGCAAAAGACCATAGATCAAACGGAATACCGAAGAAGCAAACAGATCGAATATAACAAAGAGCATAATATTACGCCCACAGCCCTGGTTAAAAAGTACAATAATGCGCTTATCAAAGAAAAACTGGATATCTATGATCATGAAAAGCGACCAGACCTTAAAGCGGCCGAGCAGGAAGCAGAATACCTGACCAAACCACAAATGGAAAAGAAGGTAAGGGAAAAACGCAAGGCAATGGAGGCTGCAGCTAAGGAACTGGACTTTATGCAGGCAGCGCGTTTAAGAGATGAAATAAAAATTTTACAGGAAAAAATCGGAGAATTAGCTTAGTTAAATAGCTGATTATAAATATTTTACATTATATTTACCTCATCCCTAAACATTTAATTAATTTTTAGCGACAAGCATAAGCTGTTTGTTTATGAGGACTTCTTTTATTTTTATTCTACTAATGATATCCTGTTTCTCGAACTCTGCCCAGGTAGGGATCGGAAATTACCAGCCAATGGCACAGTTGGATATATCTGCGACCAATCGGGCAGAACCGGCAGTGATAGACGGCATATTGATTCCCAGAATAGATAAATTCCCTGCCATTAACCCCGGTAGTGACCAGCACGGTATGCTTACTTTTTTAGCCAAGAGCGTTACTGGTTTTTCTACAGGTTTTTACTTCTGGCATGCGGTTGAGAATAAATGGATACCAATAAGTTCAGAAATCAGTGGGTCTAACTTCTATAAACCTTCCACTACGCAGAGCCCGAATAATATTACAGATCTTATTTACCGGGACAATAGTATAGGGATAGGGACAGAGACAATATCATCCAGGCTCCAGGTTGCGATCGCCGCAGGAAAAGATCTTCCGCTAAAAAAAGGTCTGGAAGTAGATAATGCAAATTCTGCTACAGATAATCTCACCACCTATGGCATCATTAATGACAACCGTAGCCAGACGAATGGAAATAAGTACGGCATTAAATCGAATGTAGGAGGTGTTGGCATTGGCATTCACTATGGTATTTTCAATGAGACCTACCAGAATTCCGGCACCAATGATATATATGGGATTTTTAACCGGGTGGGCAGAACCTTTGGAGCAAAAAGTAATAATTACGGCATCTACAGTGAAATAGGAAGTGTCCAGGGTGTAGGAAATATTTTTGGCATCTACAGTATAGCCATTGGAGATGCTAACAGTAATGTTTATGCAGCTTATTTTGCCGGTCGGGTAGGAATTGGTATGACCCCGGAGACAGAATATGTATTACCATCTGTTCGTGGTTC
>JBFGDP010000237.1:0-3965 GCA_041580575.1 Christiangramia sp. | reverse complement strand
TTTATTTTATGATGTAACGCTCATAAAATCCTTGATATATTTAGCAATTTCGGCTCCTTTCTCTTCCTGAAGAAAATGCCCGGCTCCCTGGATCACAATAGGTTTGGAACCATAACTACCCGGTATGAGTTTATGAAAGAAGTTTTCCAAACCACTAAACACGGGATCTTTATCTGAAAATATAACCAGGGCCGGCCTATTCCATTCAGATAAAACTTTTCTCGCCTTATTCATTTGGTCTACACCTTCATCTTCAGGACCAGACGGGACTAACAGGGGGAATGCTTTAGCTCCATCTTTATATTTTTTAGTAGGGAAAGGACTATCATAGGCTTTCCTAACCGCTTTGGTAATCTTACCAAAACTGGCAAATTTCACGATCCTTCCTGCAGGCAAAGAAGGATGATACCGGGCAAAATACTGCCATAATTTAAAATACCAGGGAAGTTTATTTCCTTTAGGCAGAAAAGTATTAAGGATCACCACCCTTTTAAATCTTTCAGGATACTCTCCCAGCAAACTTAGCCCCAGGAGGCCGCCCCAATCCTGCACGATCAAAGTGATCTCGTTTAATTCTAATTTATCGATAAGATTCTTCAGAGATCTATAGTGCAGGTCAAAGCTATAGTTTTTCCATCCTACGATTTTATCAGATTTACCAAAACCAATCATATCTGGAGCTATAAAGCGATAATCCTTCAATACCGGAACGAATTTTCTATACAGATAGCACCAGGTTGGTTCCCCGTGCAAAGCGAGGATCACCTCACCCTCCCCTTCATCTATATAATGCATCTCCAGCGATCCAAATTCTATATAGTTTTCCTCAAAGGGAAAATCTGTCAAATCTCTGAATCTTTCCGGATCGGTTTTAAGTATTTCCATTTTTTATTGTTTAACAAGGCACCTAAAACTGAAAATAAATAAATTGTTGGCCGCTACCTTGTGAGATCGCTATAAGAAATAGCATGATGGCCCAACCTACACCGAACAACCATGAGGGAGTTTTAAGAGAAAGTTCCTTCAAAGAAGAGTTTCGCATTAAATAATGGCATATAAACAAAAGGCTAATCACCACCGTCACCTTGAAGATATCGAAATATTGTAAAAGTTTTATCCCATCATTATTGATAAAGAACATCGAACTTATCATATTTATGGCAGTTTCAAATTCCCTGGCCCTAAAGAAAACCCAGGTAATATTTACACAAGCATAGGTTAATAGCGCAAGGAAAATACCATTTATGGGGTTGATCTTAAGCCTGACCTTAGATCTAAGAAATCTTTCAATTACCAGGTATAATCCGTGGAGTGCACCCCAAACCACAAAGGTCCAGGCCGCACCGTGCCACAATCCTCCCAGGAGCATGGTGAGAATCAGAGCTACATACATCCGGGTTATTCCATTTTTATTCCCTCCCAAAGGTATATACAGGTAATCTCTTAGCCAGGTTGATAGCGAAATATGCCATCTTCGCCACAGGTCTGAAAAACCTATTGCCGCATAAGGATATTTAAAATTATCTGGCAGTATGATCCCCAACATCAAAGCAATTCCGATAGCACAGGTAGAGTAACCGGCAAAATCAAAGAAAATCTGTCCTGAAAATGCAAGTGTTCCTATCCAGGCATCAAGGCCATTCAGGACCTTAGCGGCTCCAAAAACCGCATCTGCGGTTCCAGATAATAACGTGTCTGCCAGGACTACCTTTTGAAATAATCCAATAGTCAGCAAAAAGCTGCCCCACATGAATTGATTGGCAGTTGCTTTTTTCTCGTCGTAAAACTGGCTTATGAGATCTTTTGCGCGTACTATTGGCCCGGCCACCAATTGTGGAAAAAAGGTTACATAGAGCGCAAAATCCAGAAATGTCCTGGCCGGTTTTATTCGTTGATAATACATATCTATGGTATACGACATGGTTTGAAATGTATAGAACGAAATCCCCATAGGTAGAATTATATCCATGGGTTGTGGTTCATAGGTCATCCCTAGAGCATTCACACCCGCTGTAAAATTTTCAAGAAGAAAGTTCCCGTATTTAAAGAAGGCGAGGAAGCCCAGGTTGGTAAGCATACTCAACAGCAACCACAATTTTCTACGGCCACTATTCTTCTCTACTGCCAGTTTATTTCCGGCAGTCCAATCAACGATCGTTGAAATCCATAAAAGAATCACCAGCGGAGGGTTCCACAAACCATAGAAGAGATAACTTGCCAGCAAAAGCATTCGCTTCCTGTTTGTCCAGCTTAATATCCCGGTATAATAAAGAAAAAGCACCAGTCCCAGGAACAAGATAAAACCTAAAGAGTTAAACAGCATATTAAAAATTTTTAGGTCATTAAAATTGAAATTCAATTAGACAGGAACCCATCCTTTATTATGATACGTACCAGGGCAGCGGTAAAAATGTCTGCATCCTCTGCTGAAAGATGTGACCATTCGGGACAGTCAAATCCGCTAAGTGTAGCATAATCCTCAAAATGGTAGGCAGGAACCTCTGCTTTTTCCACCAATGGATCCCAGAATTCACTACGCGAAAAAACCTGGTTTTCGTGCTCCCGCAATACTCCTGTCGAGGGACATCGTACAAGAATAACCTCGCCTCCTCTATCCTTGAATTTCTTTACATTTTCTACAAAAAAATTTGTGGTCGCTTCTTTTTCCGGAACATTTTGTGAACCAGCTTGATTAAAAAAAAGCCAGACTTTCTTTATAGTACCCGCAAAAGCGGTATCTGTAGCGGTCCTCGTAGTCATCCTTAAATTTCTACTGATATCTACTTCTGAAAATTTATGGAAAGGAGGCATAGGGTTGGGAACCCTTTGCCCTACTTCTATTTCATCCAGCAGCGCTTTCAGTTTGATCCCATCAACGCCCGAAACATCGCTGATAAATGCAAAGGAACTTTGCAAGGGTATGGAAAGGGTGTAGTTCAATCTATCGGCATAGGTACGGTCTTCATAGTATTTTAATCTATTAACTACCTTCTCATTAGGAGGAGCTTCTGGAAAAAGCGTGGAAAAAAACAAGCCTTCGGTTACGCCTACCACAATGGTTCCGTTAAAGTCTGTATTATTCACCAGGTCGTCAAAGGCATATAGTGGCGAAGATCCTTCAATGGCCAATTGTATTGGTCTTCTCCCGGTTTCTTCCTCCCATTTATCAAGCTGAAGGTCGAAATAAGCTCTGGACGACCCAACTATAACCACATCATCTTTATTCGCCTCTTCCACAGCTGCCCTATGAATCACCCATAGGTCGTCGTCATCATCAAGATCTGGTACAAAGTCGTGACTTCTCCAAAATATCTCCCAGGCCACAAGGCCTATTAAGGCACCAGCAATGCCTATGATCATAGATCTTTTCAAATTCATTTAGACAGAAATAAAATTACATTATAACCAAATGCTTGATCAAGACAGGGGGCAAAATATAGTCAGCAGTTATATCCAGGTATGATCAGCAGCATTTACATAAATTCTGGCAACATATAGATCCTGAATAGATATATGCTATTCATAAATATATGATTTTTAATTAATTACACATGAAAAACATTTTACAGAAGAAGCCATTACTCTGGTTAGTGTAATATTAGTGCTGCAAATTTTAGCTCCTGCAGCTATAAAAATACAGACCTGGAAGAAGGGAAAGGAAGTTAAGAAGTACTTATTTAGCAGATCTGTAGCTACGTATTATTCAGAAGAGCCTGAAACGATTCTACAAACAAACCTATATGGTAACCGTCCATTAAGCCATGATGCGCATGTACGGAAACCGGCATCATTTTTTTGCCATTTTCAGCAATACATTTACCAAAAGATATTTTTGGACAACTATCCTGGCCGGTAAAACTACGGGAATGGGAAAGCGAGGTGAAATTAATCCAGGGAATGGCAGAATAATGTACTTCATTAAGACGAATTTCATCTAACATCAGCCCATTGCCAGATCTTACCCT
>JBFGDP010000236.1:0-3979 GCA_041580575.1 Christiangramia sp. | reverse complement strand
TGTAAGGCGTTCTAAAGAAGCAGATCTTGCGGCAAAAGCCGAGCTGCGCGACCAACTGCAGAAAGAGTTTAAACAACCTGTAGAGAGTGCAGTTAAATCATTGAGTAAGATATCTGCAGAGGCTGAACCCGGAAATACCGAAGATCTGCAGCGATATGCCGCCAGGTTTGATGACCTTTTTAATCAGATCCTTAATTTCAACTACCAGGGTTCTGTCTACGAGATCTCGAGGATCAATATGTCTAAACATCTGCCTAAAGTCTTAAAAGATATAGAGCCGGTTTATAAATTGAAAAAACTGGAAGTGACTGTAAACGATCAGTGGGGAGATGCAGAATTCTATTATAATATGGAGATGCTGGACAAGGTGATTTTAAGTCTTATTTCCGGTAGTGCAGGCTATTCTTATAAGAAAGGGAAGCTGATTATTAACCTGATTGAAACCAGTGTTGGAGACCTTAAATTACAAATCACAGATAACGGCCGGGGTATTCCTGCGAGCGATATCAAAGTGCTGGAAAAGAAAAAATCACTGAACACCAATTCCAGACTTCGGGATAAAAGTGGTCTGAAATATATTTTAAAAGCGAAAGACCTTATAGTAAGTGCAGGCGGTAGCTTTAGTTATGAAACCGAAAAGAATGAAGGTTCCACCTTTACAGCGGTTCTAAAGAATAAAAAAGAGGATTACCGGAAAGTCCCGGAAAGGGCGGCTGCGATCTTCAAGGCTGAGAAAAACAAGCCAGAGGCCGGGAAAGAAACTACCAGCCTAAAGGCCGGTTTAAGTGAAAGCAAGATTCTTATCATTGAAAGCGAAGCTGAAACCCGAAATTTTCTGGTCAATAAGATTGGTAAATATTGCCAGATCTATCAGGCAGCTACTGCCGAAGAAGGTTTGGAGAAGGCGGGTATGATATTTCCAGATGTTATCATTTGTGCGACTATATTACCAGATATGAATGCCTTCCAGCTTTCAAAGATGATGAAGCGCAATATTGGTCTTAACCATATCAATATATTCCTGGTGGCAGAAGAAGACCAGCCTATTAATGATATGCAACTAGACGAAATGACCCAGGTCATAAGAAAACCCATTGATGTAAATCTGCTGCTTGGAAAAATTACGGAGATACTGGGGTGGCAGAAAGAATTGCGGCATTCTTATGTACGTTCCTATGTAGACCAGACCGAATTGAAATTCAGGACCGAAAGCGACAAGAAATTCATTTTGGGCCTAAGGGATATCATCATTGAAAATATCAAAAATGACGATTTCACAGTCCATGACCTGAGTGCTGCCCAGGGTATTACCAGTAACACCCTCTTTATGAAACTTAAAAGCCTGGTAGATTTATCTCCACAGGATTTTATGGAATTTACCCGTCTTAATTATGCCCGTGATCTGATGGAACATACAGATATGAACGTTATGGAGATCGCTTACAAGTCTGGTTTTTCCAGTCCCAAGATCTTTTATAGTTCATTCAAAAAGTTCTATGGATTTGACCTTATCGATGCGGTAGAAAAGAAGCCATAATATTGCCTGCCCTAAAAAAATAGCCTGTCTTGATATTAATCAGACAGGCTATTTACTTTTTATTAGATCTTTAATTATCCCACCAGGTGGAGTTCACTAAAATTCTTATCAATGATCACGCTCTGCTCTTCTTCGTTGAATTGAAGATCTTCCAGCGGAATCTCTTCATTTTCAAAGAACACTTTTTTGATGCTGAACGGCAGCCCGTGTAATTTTAGTTTAAAAGTGGAGTAGGAGGAGGTGAATTTTCCGCTTTTATGTTGCTGTAAAATGATCTCGTCTTCCTTTCCTGTTAATTTAAATGTGCGCAGGCTATAGATGTTCTGCCTGTATTCGTAACCATCATGGGCATCTTCATAGTATTCAGAAATTTCTTTACCCCGTTTGTAATAGAGGTCAAGGGTCATCTGTTCGACCTTCACCTGGTCTACATATTGCTGAACCGGATATTTTGGTATTACGGCCCCTTCCTTTATGAAAATTGGCATTATATCAAGAGGTGCATCAACCCATAACTCCTTACCTCCCTGTATGGCTTTATCTGTCCAGTAATTGTACCATCTTCCGCGGGGAATATACATGCGTCTACCCTGTACATTCGGTTCCTGAACAGGACATACCAGTATCTGGTTTCCGAAAATAAATTCGTCTGATCTGTAATGCGTTTGTACATCCTGTTGATCGAAATATACCAGAGGTTTCAGGATGGGAGAGCCTTCTTCAACATATTTATAAAAAGCGGTATATAGATATGGAAGTAACTGATATCTGAGTTCCACGAATTTTCTGGAAATATCTAAAATTTCGTCACCAAAGAACCATGGTTCCTGCTCCCCGTGATCTCCAGATGAATGAACCCTGCAAAAAGGATGGAAAACACCTAGTTGTACCCATCTGGCATATAATTCACCTGAAGGTTGCTCGGCGAATCCTCCAATATCAGATCCGGAAAAGCTCATCCCGCTAATGCACAGTCTTTGAATCTGCACGTTGGCGAGCCATAAGTGCTCCCAGGTAGCCACGTTATCGCCGGTCCAGGTTGAGGTATATCGCTGACCTCCAGAGTAGTTTGCCCTGGTGATAATAAAAGGTCGTTTTGGGAAATTATATTTTTTAACACCCTCATACGTGGCTCTGGCCATCTGCATTCCGTAAATATTGTGGGCTTTGCGATGACTACATCGGTGGCCGTCATAGTCATGGCGAACATCCAGTGGGAAGGTTTTACCAGGAACTTCCATTACGGCAGGTTCGTTCATGTCGTTCCACACTCCTTTAACTCCTATATCACCTATTACTTCACGATAAAGACCACTCCACCATTCCCTGACTTCGGGATTGGTAAAATCGGGAAAATAACATTCTCCCGGCCATACTTTACCACGCATATATGGTCCATCGGCTCTTCTACAGAAATAATCCTTCTCCAGGGCTTCCTTGAAAATATCGTAGCTCAGGTCTATCTTAATTCCCGGATCTATAATGGCCACGGTCTTAAACCCGTCTTCCTCAAGTTCAGAAACCATTCGTTTTGGATCGGGAAAATATTCCTTGTTCCAGGTGAAGCATCTAAAACCATCCATATAATCGATATCCAGGTAGATGGCATCACAGGGAAAATTTAATTCCCGGAATTTTGCGGTCACCTCCTTAACTTTACTTTCAGGATAATAACTCCATTTACATTGATGGAATCCCAGGGCCCACATTGGTGGTAGCTCAGGTTTACCTGTAAGATCGGTGTAGGTGGTAAGTACATCGTCCATGTGAGGTCCATAGATGAAATAATAGTTCATCTCACCACCATCTGCCCAGAAGCTGGTCACATTTCTTCTTTCTGCACAAAAGTCGAAATGAGTTTTGAAGGTATTGTCAAAAAAGATCCCGTAAGCCATATTACTGTGTAATCCCATGTAGTAGGGGACAGCTTTATAAAGTTCGGCCGTATCTTTCCCATAAGCATACTGGTCTGTATTCCACAAACTCAGTCTTTTTCCTTTTAAGTTAAAGTTGGTGGGCTTATCTCCCAGGCCAAAATAATTTTCCTGGTCCCGGGCAGCCTTACTCATTTTCACAAAATTCCCTCCGAATTCGAAACTTTCTTCCCAGTGGAAACCAAGCTCATCTTCCAGAATAGGTTTCCCTTCTAGTGTATACATGCCCACTCTAATATCGTCCCTGGCCACTTTACAGATGAATTTCTCTGTAGTGATCACAATATGAGTATCGGTTTCTTCAACTATTAACTGGTTGAAACCATGAGGGTGGTCTTCATCGACCGCATAAGAGAAGTCATGGGCAAATATACCGGTAGTAGCATATCTTATTCTTAGCATATTATCGCGCAGTACCTGGATTAAAAGTCGTACCCCGTTTTTAGTGATAAAACTTATTGAATCCTGGTCATGTTCATAGGATATTAATGCGGTGGGAAAGAGATTC
>JBFGDP010000235.1:0-3979 GCA_041580575.1 Christiangramia sp. | reverse complement strand
CTGCTCGGGGCATAACGTCTCAGGGCCATAATGATACTTCCCTGTTTTACAGGTTTTCGCATTTCCTGCTCTACTTGCGATTGTATATCTGCCGCTAAACCGCTAAAATTAACGATATCCCTGGCGATCGCATCATCCAGGAAAGGCTGGTGACGAATAATATCATGAACACAGGTAGTAATTGTTTTCATTGTATAATATTGAACATTTTGTACAAATGTATATAAATTGAAATATAATCTTTGGGTGGACTTCTATTTATAATACCTATGCATCCTGAAATATATGATTATGAAAGTATTAAAATTTGGAGGTACTTCTGTAGGTTCGGCAGCCAGTATTAGGAACGTCAAAAATATTGTTTTAAATCAGCAGGGCTCAAAATTGCTGGTATTATCAGCGATGTCTGGTGTTACAAATTCTTTAGTTGAACTTTCAGATTCTGTGCAAAAAGGCAACACAGACCATTGCCCGGTAATCATAAAAAAAATCAGGGACAAACACCTGAATTTAATAGATGAACTTATTCCGGAAACTACCCGTAATGAAGCAATAAAAAAGCATATTAACTTTCTAGTCGACGAATTGACCTCATTATGCAGTGATACCTGGAACAGGCAGATGGAAGCACAGATAGTTACCACCGGTGAAAGTCTTTCTACCTATATTTTTAGCAACTTTTTGAAGTTCGAAGGCATTAAAAATCATTTGTTGGATGCCTGGGATTTTATGCATGTGAGTAATCTTGAAAATCCGGATACCAATCATGTCGGGGAATTATTGAGAGAAAGTCTTAAAAATTTATCACCCTCGGAAATCTATATTACCCAGGGATTTGTACGCCGGGATGCCAGGGGAGAAATCAATACTTTGAAAAGAGGGGGTAGTGATTTTTCAGCTACTATCCTGGGCGCGGCAATTAGGGCTACAGAGATTCAGATCTGGACAGATATTAATGGATTACATAATAATGATCCAAGATATGTTGAAAATACGCATGCGGTTGCAGAACTTAGTTTCGAAGAAGCTGCAGAGTTAGCTTATTTCGGGGCGAAGATCCTGCATCCTCAAACTATTTCACCGGTGATTGGTGAAAATATACCGGTTTTTCTAAAAAATACATTTACGCCGGAAGCTATCGGTACATGTATCAAAGCAACTGTTGCAGAAAAAGGTTTGAAAGCAATCTCTGCTAAAGATGAGATTACGGCGATAAAGATCAAATCTAATCGAATGTTAATGGCACATGGTTTCCTGAGAAAGATCTTCGAGATCTTCGATAAATATGAAACTGCCATAGACATGATCACCACTTCTGAGATCGCAATTTCCCTGACCATAGATGATTGCACCAATCTTGATAAGATCCTTGAGGAACTGGAGGCTTACGGAGAAATAAGTGTAGATGCAAACCATAGCATTATTTGTGTGGTAGGAGAAGGCCTTATAGAAGATCACGATACCTTCAGGTTATTCGAGATATTGCAGGATGTCCCGGTAAGGATGATCTCCTTTGGAGGCAGCAAGAATAATATATCACTGCTTGTTGATACAAGGAATAAAATAGAAGTGCTTAAAAAACTGAATGAAAAATTGTTCGTAAATCGGGTTCAAAGTCTGGTTTAGAACCTGGTTTATAGTTTGATTAAATTGTTTTTTGTGTAGTTAAAACCGTCGCGTTATACTTATGGCCGGCGGTTTTCTAATTTTTATAGCGATTCTTTTCTTCGATGTAACGTGACATATAGTAGGTACTCTTGTGCAGGTGATGTTTCAGCATCTTACCAGTAAAGTTTAATTCTCTATATCCGGATAAATTTTCCTGAATTTCAGAAAGTCTATTCCATAGATGCTCCTGGTGAAAATCTTTATGGAACCGATCCTTGTAGATCTCAAACCCGATACTTTGCTTTTCCTCCCATGATTTTTTATTCTTATATAAATCTGCCGTTTTCTGGATAAATTCTTCATCGCTGTTGGCAATATAACCGTTCCACCGGTTAGAATCTGTAATCCCCTCGGCACCTATTGGAGTAGTTATGGAAGGAGTTCCATTTTTTATGGCTTCCACTAACTTGCCTTTTAGACCCGCCCCGAATTGAATGGGTGCCAGGCATAATCTGGAATTTTTCATGACCTGGTCTGAATCTTTGGTCCATCCATGGACCAGGAAATTCTCTGTTTCATTATGCAGGTTCAAAGCCTTTTGAGGAACATATGCACCATAAATATTTAGTTTAACCCCGGGCAATCGTCGGCGCAATTGGGGCCATATCTTTTCCTTTAAATGCAATACTGCATTCCAGTTTGGTTCATGCAAAAAATTACCAATACTTATAAGATCTTTCCTGTTTTTATATTCCGGTAGGTTCAACTGTTGCTTTCTACTAATTTCATCGAGCATGAATGGCACATAGCACAGAATATTATTAGGAACTTTAAAAGAAGTCTCTAACAGTACCATTTCAGGTTTTGAAATGATCAGGCTGATATCACAACGGTAGATAGCCGCGATCTCTCTTTTGGCAAGATCTGATTTTTGATAAATTTCTGTGACATCACAATTCTCCTTGAATGCCTGATGCCTGGCATTTCGTAAAAAATGAAGGTCTTCTGTGTCCAGAATTTTAATAGCATCGGGACATATCAAATCTACTCTCCATCCAAACTGTTCTTCCATCATAAAGCGGTCAAACAACACTATTTCCGGATCTAAGGCCTCAATGAAATCATCAAATGTCGGGTCGTTAAGTTTAATTGTTTCCGTTACAACCCCAAATTCTTCCAGGTCTATTTTATTTTCGGTCTCCCGGGCGGTTGTTGCAAAAGTGATTTGATAATTCTTAAGTCTGAAGAATTCGATTAACTGCATCATTCTGGATCCTGCTGCAGATGAGGCAGGTTCAGGCCAAACATATCCAATTATAAGAAGTCTTCGCATTTAAAGATTTCTGGTAAAAATACCAATTTATAGCTGGCTCGAAAGTAAAATGGTCGCTGTAATCCATAGAATAATTGATAATACCCCGCCAATAATTAGAAAATGTTTGAACTTGTAGATTCCCATTCCGTAAATAATTGTGTTGGTTTGATAACCCACCGGGGTAAAGAAGCTAAAATTAGAAGCAAAGAGAACAGAAAGAATAAAAGGTTTGGGATCCAAATTTAGATTGGTGGCAATCGTAATGGCTATGGGTGTGATTATAATCGCTGTGGCATTGTTGGATATGAATCCACTTAAAAACATGGTGACCAGGAATAACATTCCTATAATTATATAATTAGCTTTATCGTCGAATAGTACCAATAGATTGTTGGCCAGCCACAGATCGGCTCCTGTGTTACTCATGGCTATACCTATGGGAATCATCCCGGCAAGTAAGAAAATAATTTGCCAGTTAACCTGGGAGTAAATCTTACCAAGATCGATACATTTAAACAGTATCATTAAGAAACAACCAATGATTGCACTTTTTAGAATTGGAAAGATGGAGAATGCGGATAGGCCAATTACCAGAAGTAAAATTCCCAGGCTAATATTTCGTTTATTTTTTGTGGCGATATTAACATCCTGATGATGTTGTAAAATACTCACATTATCCATTTTTCGAAGGTCATCTAATACTGAGGGTGTTACTTCAACTAAAAGCCGGTCACCAACCCTAAGTTCTATATCATCAGATTTTTTATCAAAAACTCTTTTCCCTGGATTACGCAGACTTCTCCGCTTTCCAATGGCCAGAGGAACTGCTCCGTGCAGATCATACCAGCCAACGGTCTTTATACTTTTTCCTATTAAGGGTGAATTAGGTAGCATAAGAATTTCTATCAGTTCGATATTCTCATCTATTTCATTTGATTTAGTAGAGGCCGTTGTCCCCGTATTTTCAAATTTTCTAATTACCGTAAAATCACCGGAATCTTTTAATTTGATCAATTGTTCAATATTACAACGTAGCAATAATTGATCAGCTTCCTG
>JBFGDP010000234.1:0-3982 GCA_041580575.1 Christiangramia sp. | reverse complement strand
ATTCATCTAAGAAAGAGATGGTATTCCCCTGGATCTTCGCCCGGGGTATTTTCTTCAGGATCCTGAATTCCTGTTCGTCATTTAGAATAAATACATCTCCGAAATCGGTGGAAATAGCCAGGTTTTTGCCTAAAGAGGTTATATGTCTTAACCTGCCTTCGGTCCAGGTTCCATCTTCCAGATAAGATCTGAAATCCCTATCTTTTATAGAATACAGCCCTGAAAAAACCGAGGTGAGATAGGTTTTATCATCCTGCCTGAGGCTGTTTACCACCAGGGTGGGGGTGTTGGGGTCATCCTTTAGAAAATGGGTGTATTCAAAGGTTTCCAGGTCGTGATAAACCCTTACCCCACCATAAGGGTGTGTCTCTATCAACTTTCCGGAAGCAGTGAAATTGATCTCCTCAGAATGCAATGGTATATAACGCTCTAATTCACCCTTCTCAGTAATAGCAAAAATTCCAATGTTCGTATTCAACCAATATGTATTATCCACAACTTTAAGATCGTAGAAGCTAATATCCCTGGCCGGCATGCTGTACTCCAATTCATAGAATTCATCTTCATGCCTCGGCAGCGGAATGCTGGTATTGGCAACATACGCTTCCTGCCAGGATTTAAGTCTGCCGAGCCCAATATTATTTTTCTGGCCATTAGTTTTAAGGTCAATACCATCATTAAGCAGCATTGCCGAAGAATTAGTTGTCCTGGCAAAACCCAGTACATCTTTGCCCGGAATTTGATTGAATTTTACCTGCGAGTTTAGTTTAACTTCAAATAATCCTGCGTCCCTCGTGCCTACATAAAGTTTCTCAAACAAGGCATCGTAGGCGAGGGAGATCACCTCGTTGCTGGGAATATTGAAATCTGATGCCCTCGAAATTAATCGATCATTGATGATCTCATATATTCCTCCACTGCTGTCATAGATCCCCCAGGCTGCAGCAAAAATTTTATCATCTTTAGTTTCTGCATAATCCCATATAATGGAGTGTCCGAATCTATTCTTAGCAATGCTTGTATCCTTTTTGAAATAATCTTTGAGAGCGGCCTTGGTTAGATAACCCTTATGGCTACTATATAAGCTATCTTCCCTAACCAGGATTGAATATAATTTTTTGTAATCGTTAACTCTCGCCAGGTCACTCTTACCATTTTTGAAATTGATCTCAAATACGCCGTAATTATAAATTACTGCATAGAGGTGATTCTCTATTTCAAAAAAGCCATGTACTCTAAAGAGATCTTTCCCTGCTGGTTTTTCAATTGTTTGAACTTGGTAAGTATGAATGTTTATTAGTGAAATACCATTACTGGTGCCGGCCAGCATATTTTCACCATAAGAGTATAGACTGGTAATTTCATTGTGGGCAAGGCCATCCTTTTCTGAAATGATCTTAAAGTTACTGCCATCATAAACACTGATGCCTTTACCGTAGCTTCCAAACCAGAGATTTCTGCTGTTATCTTCGGCTATTGCCCAGCAGCTGTTCAGTGCAAGACCATCCTCTTCAAAAAAGTATTTAAAAACATCATTTTCTTTTTTCACCACGCCATTCTCAGTCCCGATCCATAGAAAATTATTACTGTCTATCAACAATGATCTAACAGCATTATTTGGTAGATCATTATAGGCATTATAATTCCTGCCGGGGAAATTCTGGGAGAAAGCAGCAGCATACCAAAAGAAAAATATGAGGAATAGCTTACTGATTTTGTAGAATGGCATTGAGAAATTCTTCTTCTTTACGAAAAGAAACCGGAAGCTTCTCTCCATTTGTTAATTCTACTTCTTTGTTAGCCTTATGATATCTCACTACAAAGTTGAGGTTAATAACGTAACTCTTATGTATTCTCTGGAAGGAGTTTGCCGGAAGGATCTCCTCTACATGTTTTAAGGTTTTGGTTACTGTATTGGTGCAGCCTTCGATTTTTTTGATACAGCTGTAGTTACTTTCTGCTTTACAATATAAGATCTGGTTGGAATGAATAAGTTCAAAACCATCTACGGTTGGGAATGCAATTTTGCTAACGTTTTGATCATTTACATTGAGATTCTCCAGAAGCAGGGATAGTTTTTTCTGGGCAAAACTTGCCTTATTCCTGGTTTCAAATCTTTTTATGGCGTCAGAAAGATCTATTTTATTGATGGGTTTCAGCAAATAATCCAGCGCACTCCGCTTAATGGCCCTAATAGCAAACTGGTTGTAGGCAGTGGTAAAGATGACCTCGAAATTGATATTTTCGAAATAATTAAAAAGTTCAAACCCATTTTTTTCGGGCATCTGTATATCAAGAAAAATCAATTCGGGTTCGTATTGTTTGATCGCCTGCACCCCGGAATCTACCGAATTGCACTTAGCTACAATATTGAATTTGTTGGGAAAATACTTCAAAAGGGTTTTCTCTAATAGCTCCTGGGCGCTAATTTCATCGTCGATGATCACTGCTTTTATCATAAGATACTCTTAGACTTGAATGCTTATTTCTTACTGGTTAAAGCTCGCCTGATGGACTTTAATAGATTTAGATTTATCATCACCCATTTTTAGTGCGAGTTACGGGATTTCCATTTTTAGCGAGAACGACCCTGGAACCATACTAAATTTTAATAAGCCCCTAAGATATTCTAATAGAATGAATTTTTTTAAGAACTAAATATTTATTTATAACTCGGGGTCATATTTTTAAAGTCTTCACAAAAATGTTTTACAGCCATGATCCTTCTATTTCACCATAATTTAAGGTATCTTATTAAGATAGTTTATAATTCAATATTGAAAATCTAATGATAGACTTCCCGAATTAATTACATGGTTTGTTCTATTACTTCAAAGGTAATAGGTAAGGTATATACCACACTTACCGGACGGTTTCTTTGTTTTCCCGGACTCATTTTCGGAAGCATTTTTATAACTCGTTCTGCTTCTGCTTCCAATACCTTATGAGGTCCACGGCTTTTAATATCGATAACATTGCCAAATTCGTCGATCTTAAAAACTACATAGATTCTGTTAATGCCGTATAAGCCTAATTCAGCGCCCAGGTTGGTATTAAATTCCTGGTGTATCAAGGCATTTATTTTTGCCGACATACATTTTTTCCTGGAAAGGTTATCGGCCTGATTCTCGCAACCGGGATATATCGGAACATTTTCTATAAGTACAAAAGGAACCTCCTCAACTTTTTCTTCTATTTTTTCTTCAATGATCTCGGCTACTTCAACCACTTTCTCGATTTTTTGGTCCTGGTTGGATTCTGTAGACATGATCTCAGATTCCTCGACTTCCAGTTCATCAGCAACTACCTCGATCACTTCTGGCACCACCGGTGGAGGTGGAGGTGGTGGTAAAATATCCTTGATCGCGGTGACGGGGATATTTTCCATTTCAAATTCGGGCACGGCGATTTCATAGCTGAAAGTTTCTGAATGCTCTATGAATTTCCATTCAATGCCAAAATACGTTATGGTCAGGATTAGGATCAATCCTATCTGGAAAAATATAAAGCTATTGCGGCTTAGGTCTGCTTTTGGATTCTTTTTTACTTGCATGACTAAAAGTTTATAATGCAACAATTACTTAGCCTGAAATTACTGCTAAACCCACACGAAAAATATGATAATTGTCATTCTGGAAGACATTTTGAACTGTTCTTACCCATATAAATTACTCACCGGGATCTCAGGTAGGTCTCTAAAAAATTAGTCGGAAAAATCGTTCAACTTCGACTTGTGGATGGCGAAATTTTTTGAAGATTATGGGATTTGGGGTCGACGCCGGTTAACTAATATTTAGTGCGTCTTTATTATAGAAATAAATATGTAATTTCCTTAGGCTGTAGTTTTGATCTACTAAGGGTCTATTCTCTTTCAAACACCAGGCAATGCTGCCAGGGTAAATTGTTTATATTTTCTTTCAGTCGAAATCCATTAGCTTCAAATTCCTTCACCGCCTGGGCTTCGGTCATCTTATGCAGTTTT
>JBFGDP010000233.1:0-4019 GCA_041580575.1 Christiangramia sp. | reverse complement strand
CACAGCTTTTAAACTACCGTTCTATTTTAAAGCAGCCGGAAAGCAAAGACCCCGAAACAATGGAGTATTCGAAGGTCTTTCCCAAACTTATGAAAAGAAAGGATATTGGGCTGCAACAGAATTACCTCTTGAGATGGACGGGGCAAAACCTAAGATTTTCCCAACCAGATCGCATATAAGAATCACTAAATTCAATGAAAATACAGGAGAAGCGGTAAATCAGTTTACCTACAAATTAGATGGTATCTCAAAATTACCTATTAATTATTTCGCTGTGAACGGTCTTACAGAATTATTAGAGATCGCCCCTGATAGATTTTTAGTTCTGGAAAGATCCTATTCGGCCGGGTATGGATCGCATGGTAATACCGTGAAAATATTCGAGGTTGATGCCAGCCAGGCGACCAACACTTTAGATCTGGACAAGCTAAAAGGTGAAAAATATACGCTAGCCGGCAAAAGGCTTCTATTCGATTTTAAAAATGTCAAAGACAAGTTAACAAACGGAATCATCGATAATATTGAAGGATTATGCCTGGGACCTGAGCTTAGTAACGGTAATAAATCCCTGGTTTTAATATCAGATAATAATTTCAATAGTTTCGGAGCTCAGCTCAACCAAATAATTCTCATGGAAATCGATTTTAAAGATCCGGAAATTAGCGCTGGAAACGATAAGAACCTATAAACTCAAAAATCTCAAATAATGGCCAATATTATAACAGTTTTCTTTTCAGTATTTTTAGGGCTATCTAATCCTTCAGCCGATTCTATCATGGAAGACCAACAGGATCCTGTAACTACTTTTTATCTGATTCGCCATGCGGAAAAGGACAGAACCGATTCCTCTAACAGAAATCCTGATCTTAAAAGGGAGGGACTGGCAAGGGCTAAAAAGTGGGCAGAAGTTCTCAAAAGTGTCGATTTTGATGCCATCTACAGCACCGATTACAAGCGTACTCAACAAACTGCCAAACCACTGGCAGACCTAAACAAATTGGAAATACTGAAATATGATGCAGGTAAATTATTTGACGAATCTTTCGAAAACGATACAAAAGGGAAAACGGTGCTCGTAGTAGGTCACAGTAATACCACGCCACAGTTTGCGAATGCGATTCTTGGGGAAAAGAAATATGCAGACCTTGATGATTCAGAAAACGGTGCTCTTTTTATCGTACAGGTTTTCGCAGATGGCAGCAAGGCTAGTCAGGTACTTTATATCAATTAACCTGTTGAGTTATTGAATCCTGAGAAACTCTAATATTCTTAGTTTCAATTATAGATAACAGGTCCAGCTCCCGCTTTTCAAACAGACTATCCAGTTTCTTTAATGGAATATTGAGATTGCTGTATTTGTAATTTTCATAATCTACAAAACGAATCCCTTCGATTACCCGGTGATTAAAAGCTTTCCTGAACCTAACTCCGCCATCATTTTCTTTAAAATTATAGGCAAGATAATCCACTTCGAAGTTTTGGGTATCTATCCAATATAGATATTCGTCTTCATGGTCTGTACCACCGCCATTTTCAGAAAAAGTGACCTTGACTTCAAAATATTCCCTGCCAGCAACACTGTCTTTCCCCAGCAATTCCTTATTGGCAGCTTTAGCGTTCAATCCAAAAGGCAACTGAACGAAATAATGCACAGAATTAATCGAATTTCCTATAGGTATTACCAGAGAATCCGGAACTTTTACAGCGCTATCGTTAACAAATCTTTCTAAACCCACATTGCTTAAAATATCATGGATATGGTTACCACTGGTATCTTTCATTTTTCTTTCCAGCCTGTATTTTCCTCCGTTCCGTGTGCTTTTATAATCTCTATTCCTAAACACAAACTCTATTGCCGCGTTCTCATATCTTTCACCCCCTGCCTTTTTTATAGCATTATTGACTATATCATCTGCGGTAAGCTTTTTTTCTTCGTCTGCACAGGAAATAAAAAGAAAAACTAGTAGTATAAAAGAAATGTATTTCATGATCCTATTTTGATTGCGGCAAAAATAATAATATTTGATTAGGGATTTACTGCCGGCAATTTTAAAATTGCTTTAGTATGAAATTAGCTTAAACCTTGTATTTTTGTGGCTATATGAAGAATTCTATCAACATAAAGAACCGAAAGGCAAAGTTCAATTATGAATTTCTCGATAAATATACCGCAGGCATCAAATTAGCCGGAACAGAGATCAAAGCCATACGGGAGGGTAAAGCTAATATTTCAGAAAGTTTTTGTGAATTCAATAATCACGAACTTTTTGTGATAAATATGCACGTTGAAGAATACTCTCATGCCAGCCATTTTAATCATAACCCAAAGAGCGAACGTAAATTACTGCTTCAAAAACGTGAATTGCGAAAACTGGAAAAAGAGGTTACGAACTCGGGGTTGACCATTATCCCGCTCAGGCTGTTTATAAATGAACGCGGGCTGGCCAAATTACAGATCACCCTGGCTAAGGGTAAAAAGCTCTATGATAAAAGAGAAACCATTAAAGACCGGGAAAGTAAGCGTCGTCTTGACCGGATTAAGAAGGATTACAAATAAATTTAAGATCTTTCCGTTTTATTTAAAATCCAAAATCTGACCCATGCTTAAAAAGCTGCTTGGCCTCATGCTGTTTTTTGCAGTTTCCCAAATGTCTTCTCAGATCATTGGGGAAGTCAAGGACGAAAAGGGCAATCCTCTCCCCTACGTAAATATATATACCGAAACCGGCGCAAAAGGTACTACTACCAACGATGACGGCATCTATGAACTTAAAATAAACGAAGCAGGGAGTTACACTCTTGTTTATCAATTCCTGGGTTATAAAACGTTTAAAAAGGAGATTAAAGCTGAGTCCTTTCCCCTTGAAATAGATGTAGTTTTGAAAGCCGAAAGCACAAACCTGGAGGAAGTTACGTTACAAAGTGGGGATAATCCCGCCAATAAGATCATTAGAAATGCTATTGATGTAAGAGAAATAAATGCCGAAAAGCTCGAATCTTTTATTGCCGACTTTTATTCCCGCGGAATATGGAGGATCAAAAATGCTCCTGAAAAAATTTTAGGCCAGGACGTGGGTGACCTTGGCGGAGGTCTTGACTCCACCCGGAGCGGAATTGTTTATTTGAGTGAAACCATTTCAGAGATCGCTTACCAGAAACCCGATGATTTTAAGGAGAAGATCATCGCATCTAAAGTGAGCGGTGATGATAATGGCTTTAGCCTGAATTCGGCGCAGGAGGCATATTTTTCTTTCTATGAAAACACTTTGGAGATTAACAGTGAAATGGTCTCTCCTATTGCAGATTACGCGTTTAACTACTACAAATATCAACTCGAAGGAACTTTTTTTGATGACCGGGGCAACCTCATCAACAAGATCAAAGTAACACCGAAGCGAGAAAACGACCGTGTTTTTTCAGGATTTATCTATATCGTGGAGGATCTCTGGCAAATTTATGGCGTAGAACTCACCACTACCGGAAAAGCAGTTCAGGTTCCACCTATAGAAGAACTGGTATTCAGACAGAATTATAAATATTCTAAAGAGAATCAGCTATATATACAGATCTCGCAAAGCGTTGATTTCAGTTTCAAGATATTTGGTTTTGGCGGTGATGGAAGATTCACGGCTGTATACAGCAATTATGATTTTAATCCACAATTCACAAAAAACAGCTTCGGAAGAGAGATACTGAGTTTTCAGGAGCAAGCCAATAAAAAAGATTCGCTTTACTGGAAAGAAAAAAGACCGGTTCCTTTGACTACCGAAGAGATCGAGGATTATGTGAAAAAGGACAGTATCCAGGCAGTGAAAAGCACCAAGAAATATAAAGACTCTGTAGATGCCGTTCGCAATAAATTTGGCATTACCGATGCACTTTTTGGATATTCTTATACAAATTCCTGGAAGCATAGAAGTTTTAGTATCAGTGCTCCTGTAACTGGAATTGGTTTTAACACGGTGCAAGGCTGGAATACAGATGTAACCTTATCTTACAGGCAGAGAACCGGTGAAGAT
>JBFGDP010000232.1:0-4030 GCA_041580575.1 Christiangramia sp. | reverse complement strand
TAATAATTTTTCAAAAGATTCGATATCCATGGCATTTTCTACGGAATACTCTCCAATTCCGGTACGTCTTAACTCAGAAAGATGTGCGCCGCTATTCAATGCCTGCCCGTATTCATGAGCCAGACTTCTAATATAGGTTCCTTTGCTACAAACTACTCTGAAATGAACTGTTGGAAATTCTTTTGCATCGATTTCGAATTCAGAAATTTCCACCTTCCTGGATTTTACTTCAACTTCCTTGCCTTCCCGTGCATATTCGTAAAGTCTTTTTCCGTCTTTCTTTAAAGCTGAGAAAACCGGCGGGGTCTGGTCAATTTCACCGATGAATTTATTTGTGGTTTCCTGAAGCAATTCTTCAGTTATATGATCTGTGGGGAATTTTTCGTCAATTTCTGTCTCTAAATCAAAAGATGGAGTTGTGCTACCTATAGTAAAAGTACCCGTATACTCCTTGATCTGTCCCTGCAGGTCAGGGATGGTTTTAGTGAATTTCCCGGTGCAAATTATAAGAAGTCCTGTTGCCAGCGGATCTAAAGTTCCCGCATGGCCAACCTTGATCTTTTTGATGTTGCAGCTCTTTCTAATAAGCCACCGCACTTTGTTCACTAACTGAAAAGAGGTCCAGTTCAGCGGTTTATCAAAGAGAAGTACCTGGCCTGTTTTGAATTCTTCGGGCGTAAATTCGTTATTGCGCATATGCAAAAGTAATAGCCCCAAGTCCCACCACAAAACAATAGACAGCAAACCATGAAAGTTTACTTTTCTTAACAAGCGCGATCATCCAGGTACAGGCAACCAGGCCTGCAATAAATGCCGCGACAAAACCTACTGCCAGGATCGAAAAATCTGCGGTGCTTTCCATTAGTTCTCCGCTTAAAAGATCCTTAGCGATCTTTCCGAAGATCAAAGGCACCACCATTAAGAAGGAGAATCTCGCAGCTTTGGTCTTATCATTTCCTAATAGAACGGATGTTGATATGGTAGCTCCACTTCTTGAAATCCCGGGAAGCATGGCAATCGCCTGGGATATCCCGATAACGAACGCGTTGCTATAACTTACCTTTTTCCCGGTATTCTTGGCTTTATCGGCCAGCCAGAGCAGTAAGGCAGTAATTAGAAGCATAAAGCCTACAAATAGGATATTACCGCCAAACAATGCTTCGAGTTGTGCCTCAAAAAGCAATCCTACCAGGACTGCGGGGATCATTGAAACGATGATCTTTAAAGAGAACTGGGTCTCCTCGTTCCATTTAAAGCTTAATAAACCTCCAATGATCTCAAAAACATCTTTCCTGAAAACAACTAGCGTACTTAAGGCCGTAGCGAAATGGAGTACAACGGTGAATAATAATGATTCTTCCGGTACACTGGTGTCTCCTAAAATAGCTTTTCCTAATTCTAAATGACCACTGGAGGAAACGGGTAAAAATTCAGTGAGGCCCTGGATAACTCCAAGGATCACGGCATCTAATATGTCCAAACTACTTATTTTTTATGGGGATTCACTAATATGGCATATACCTCGATGGCAAAACCAATGAGTACCAGGGTTGGTGCAAGTCGAATTCTTTGAAAGTTATAGATCGCATCGCTGAATTCATTAGGGTCCTCACTGCCTCCGCCAGACATTAAAATAAAGCCCAGGGCAATAACGGCGATCCCTATGAACATGAAGGTGTAATTCTTCTTCCCGAAAACGAATCCGGTGTTGAAACTTCCTCCGTTGTGTATTTCTTTATCCTTTTTCATCTTCTAGTAATAAAGTTCGTCTGTTTTCAGGTTTAGAAAACGAGAGGTGGCAAAATACGTACTTATCCATGTAATTACAATTCCCATCAGGAAAATACCCGAGAAAAGCATAGCCAGCATTTTAAGATCTCCCAGAAGATTAAGTTCTGCGAAACTATTATTGAGATAGTATAGAACTGCTGCCATTCCTATTAAAGCAAGAATAGCTCCGATTATTCCCAGCTTTACACTTTGCCAGATAAAAGGTCTTCTAATAAAGCCTTTGGTGGCGCCAACCATCTGCATCGTTTTAATAATGAATCTTTTTGAATAAACGGCTAGTCGTATGCTGCTATTGATCAACAGTACTGCTATAAAAGTGAAAACTGAGCTTGCGATCAATACCCAGAAACTTATTTTTTTTACGTTGTCATTTAGCAATGCGATAAGAGGTTTATCATATACCACTTCGTCTACAAAATTCTTTGAAGTAAGGTCATTTGCAATTTTATCTACCTGTTCAGCTGATACAAAATCTGCATTCATATAGACATCGATAGAATTCTGAAGCGGGTTATATCCCAGGAATTCCATAAAATCTTCACCAATTTCCTCACTATGCGCTTCTGCGGCTTCTTCCTTGGAAACATAAGTGGTCGACTTGGTATAATCGGCCATAGCCAGGCTTTTTTTCAACTGCTCGATCTCAACCTCTTTAGCGTTATCTTTAAGATAAACAGTAAGGGCGATCTGCTCCTTAAAATGATCGGCCACCTTTTTCGTGTTCAATACAAGAAGGCCTAACATTCCTAACAGGAACAGGACTAAAGAAATGCTGATAACTACTGAAAAATAGGAGGATATAAGTCGGCGTTTCTGATACCTTTCAAAAGATGTGGTCATAGATTGACTTCAGATTTTTTGTAAAAATAAGAAAGTTAAGTTTTCCCGTTCTTTAAAACGTTTAAACTTTTGAAAATATTGGGAATCACTCTTTTTTATCTACTAATGTCATGCTGAGCGCAGTCGAAGCATGGTTTTAAATAACACATTTCGACTGTGCTCAATGTGATATGTGTTTTGTCATTCCGAGCGGAGTCGAGGAATCTCTTAAGGTCAGATTTCTCATTCATTTCACTTCTTCGAAATGACATTTCATTTTCATTCCTCGTCATGCTGTCCCGATACTTCGGGATCGTTTCAGCATTTCCAGAGACCCTGAAATAAATTCAGGGTGACGTCGAAGATTGAGTAGTCATGCTGAGCGCAGTCGAAGCATGCTTTTGAATAACACATTTCAACTGCGCACAATGTGACAAGTGTATTGTCATTCCGAGCGGAGTCGAGGAATCTCTTAAGGTCAGATTTCTCAGTCATTTCACTTCTTCCTAATGACATATTATTTTTATTCCTCGTCCTGCTGTCCCGATACTTCGGGATCGTTTCAGCATCTCCAGAGACCCTGATACTCCCGACATATCGGGACAGGGTGACGTTCGATTTAAGTTTCCTAAATTTGAGAAAATTCAATTTATGGAAATTCTGGTTTATGGAATTGGCGGCGTTGGCGGCTATTTTGGTGGAAAACTCGCTAATGCAGGATTCAATGTAAGTATGATCGCCAGGGGAGAACACCTTAAAGCGATACAAAAACACGGACTAGAAGTGGAAAGCATCAAAGGGAATTTTACAGTGAAACCTAAAGTTGCTACTTCTGACGTTTCTGAAGTTCCTAAACCTGATATTATTATCCTCGGAATTAAATCCTGGCAGATCCCTTCGGTAGCGGCAGAATTAAAATCTGTAATTGGAGAAAATACCATCGTCCTCCCGTTGCAAAACGGAGCTGATAATTATGAGAAACTAATAGAGATCCTACCAAAGGAAAATGTGCTGGCAGGGCTATGCTTCATCGTAAGTTTTTTAGAAGAACCCGGAAAAATAAAACATGCTTCCTATGAACCGAAGATCGTTTTTGGTGAGGCAGATAATTCCCGCTCAGGCAGGGTCCTGAAAATTCACGATATCCTTGATGAGGCGGGAATTGAAAATGATATTCCAGACAATATCCAGTTAGAGATCTGGAAAAAGTTCCTTTTTATCTGCACCGTTAGCGGAATTGGCGGACTCACAAGGGTGCCGATAGATAAGATCAGGGATAGCAATTATCTGAAAGAAATGATGAGAAATTCTGCCAGGGAGATCATTGAAGTTGGAAAGGCTAAAGGAGTTCCTTTAACCGAAAAGCACCTGGAAATGGTCTTTGAGATCATCAATTCGCAACCTGAGGGGACTACCGCTT
>JBFGDP010000231.1:0-4031 GCA_041580575.1 Christiangramia sp. | reverse complement strand
GTATTTTATTTGGTAACCTTACTATTTCAAATTCAGCAGATGGAAGCCGTGCCTTTCTGAAATTTACAGCAGAATCAGGATTTGTGATAACTGAAATCAAATCAATGATCGCAAACACACCTGCTGAATTTCCCCAAAACAAGGGAGGAATTATTCCCGGAAAATTAGAGAAAACAAAGTATGATGGTCTGTCTGTAGTCCAGTTAGTAAGAGATTATTCAGATTCTTTTGTGTTTACGGCCATGGTCACTTTTGTTGATGAAGAAGGCAGAAAATATTCGGCCTGGGTAGGAGATGAGTTAATAGGGAAAAATGTAAGCAGATATTTAAGGTATGCATCATGTCCACCGAATGATTGTGCAGTAACCGCAGGAGGAAATGTTGATATTACCTGGACGGAATCATTTATCTCTACATATGTTCGGACTTCCAGTTCATTAGAAAGAAAGTTATTAGCATCTTTAGATCCTGGAGTTCCTAAAACAGGGACATTCAATCCAACGCCACGGCAGTTGATTGAGCAGTATTTAAGTGGTCAGCGATTTTCTACGACTACATATACAGTTACCGATGGAAATTGTTCGGATTCTACAGAAATTTCTATTACTGTCATAAAAGGCTAGCGAAGTTAACTTAGGATTAAATAAAAAAGTGCTGATATTCAGCACTTTTTTATTGCCGCTATTTTAGGCAATCATTAAACTTCAAGTTATAAATCTATGTCTAATGATTAGTAATAGAGTTTTAAATCCTCCCTAGAAGCATATTTTTTTCAAATATTTACATGTTATCTTTGCGCCCATGAGCACATTGGTACAAATCACGGCCCTGCCCCATGAGATAGAAGATCGTCATCTGTTATTGAACAGGGTAGTGCAGAAATCAAATATCCGGAAGGATGATATTAGCCACTGGAGAATCAGGAAGCGCTCTATTGATGCACGTAAAAAACCAGTGCGATTGAATCTGCAGATCGAGATCTGGAAAACCGGAGAAGAAAAAGTTACCATCCCGCTTTTTGTTCCACAGAATGTTACTGATTCCAAAAAAATCGCCATAATCGGTGCCGGCCCTGCCGGGTTGTATGCAGCATTACGTGCTGTTGAAGCAGGTCTGAAACCTATTGTATTTGAACGCGGAAAAGATGTGAGATCCCGAAGGTTTGATCTGGCAAAGATCAATAAGGAGCAAATCGTGAATCCTGAATCTAATTATTGTTTTGGTGAAGGTGGAGCAGGAACTTATTCAGATGGGAAGTTATATACGCGATCTAAAAAAAGAGGTAATGTCTTGAAAGCCCTGGAGTGGTTTGTAGAATTTGGTGCAGATCCCGATATTCTTGTAGATGCACATCCACATATTGGTACCAATAAACTTCCAAAGATCATTACCGCGATGCGGGAAGCAGTGATCGAGGCAGGTGGGGAGGTGCATTTCAATGCAAAACTTACCGACCTTAAACTTAATAAGAATCGAATAGAAGCCATAGAGATCAATGCTGAAAAATGGTATTCGTTTGATGAGGTGATCCTGGCTACAGGACATTCGGCGCGGGATATTTTTTACCTGTTACATGATAAGCAAATTAAGATCGAAGCTAAACCATTTGCATTAGGGGTGCGAATTGAGCACCAGCAAAAGCTGATAGATCATATTCAGTATCATGGGGATGATGAGAATCCATATTTACCCCCGGCTTCCTATAGTCTGGTAGAGCAGGTCGAGGGAATGGGGGTGTACTCATTTTGTATGTGCCCCGGAGGGATTATCGCTCCCTGTGCGACAGAGCAGGAAGAAGTGGTAACTAATGGCTGGAGCCCAAGCAAGCGTAATAATCCATATTCAAACTCGGGTATTGTAGTAAGTATCGAACCTTCAGATCTTCCCAATTTCAGGTCTGACGATCCTTTTGTATGCCTGGATTTTCAGAAAGAAGTGGAAAGGAAATGCTGGGAAGCTGCCGGGAAAACTCAACAGGTACCGGCGCAGCGAATGAAGGATTTCGTAGAAGGTAAGGTTTCTAAGGATTTTCCCAGAACTTCCTACCAGCCGGGTATTGCAAGCGTTGATCTCAATAAAGTATTGCCAGATCTTATTGCCCGTCGTTTACGCAAAGCTTTTGTGCAATTCGGGAAAAAACTTAAAGGCTATTATACCAACGATGCGGTGTTGCATGCTCCGGAAAGCAGAACGTCCTCACCGGTCCTGATTCCGCGTAATCCTGAAACTCTCGAACATGTTCAAATAAAAGGACTTTATCCATGTGGTGAAGGTGCCGGTTATGCCGGTGGTATTATTTCTGCAGCGATCGACGGGATCAACTGCGTAGATGCGATCGCGAAGAAGTATGCTCAAGTTTAATTTTTCTTGAATATTATCAATTAATAATGCTGAACTTGTTTTAGCATCTTTTAAAACCCTGAAACGAGTTCAGGGTGACGTCCCGCTTTTTTCATTTCGACTAAAGGGAGAAATCTCTTTATCTTGTTATTTTCACTTTTCAACCTTTTGTCATTCTTAACGTAGTAAAGAATCTCTGCAAACTGAATTTCCTTTTTTCAGATTCTTCGCTTCATTTCTTTACGCTCTGAATGACAGCCGAATGTCACACTGAGCGCAGTCGAAGCGTGCTTGAGTACCGAAACCTCTCATGCTCTGAAATTTTATGTCATTTTGACCAGAGGGAGAAATCGTTTTTCTTGTCATTTTCTCATTTCAACCTTTTGTCATTCTGAACGTATTGAAGAATCTCTGCTAACTGAATTTTATTTGTTCAGATTCTTCGTTGCACTTTTTTTCGCTCTGAATGACAGCGAAATGTCATACTGAGCGCAGTCGAAGTATATATCTTAACTCCCCATACCCACTTTAAAACCGGTTTCCACCAGTCTGGGATCTGTCTTTGTAGCCTGCCTGGAGATCCATTTAATATCCAGGGAAATATAACCAAGATCGTACATCACCTTTCCAAAGCACTTATAGATACCCCTGCTTCTGAGCGAGTATTTTTCAGCGACTTTCGGAAATAGAACGGTATCAAAAATATCTCCGTTTATGTCGTAAAAAGTACCAAAATACATGTATTTACCATTGGAGGTTCCTGTTTTTCTCGAGTTGACCAGATTCCCGTAGATCTCGACATCTCTACCAATATGGTCTTTTAGATCTTTAGCCATTACAGAATTTTTCACAGGTTCTTCTAAAAGCTCAAAATGACTGCAAAGCGGAAATCCCAGTAATTCCATCTGATCATAAGCTTCGATGAGGTTGGAATATTCAAATTCCGGAAGTTCAAAATCACGGTGCTGAGGTTTGAATAATAATGCCTGGCTGCTTTTGGGTTTGCTGTTATGAAGTTTGAAATAGGCCTTCCACAGCAGTTCATGCTTATCTATTCCGGTAAATCGAAATGCATTGATCTTTAATAATAAGCTTAACTGTTCAATAGAAATATAGATGCGGTCTATAAAATCATCCAGGGACTTGAAAGGACCGAAGAACTGCCTGTTCTCCAGGATCTGCTGAACGGTTTTAACCTCCAGTTCTTTAATGTAACCGAACCCCAGGTAAATATCTTTTCCGTAGATGGTATTAGGGTGATCACTTTTGTTGATACAAGGTGCATGAATTTTGCCCCCGCATCTTCTTATTTCCTGAATATAGGTTTGAAGATCATAAAAACCACCTCCATTATTGATAGCCGCAACCATAAATTCCAGCGGAAAATATTTCTTTAAATATAAACTCTGGTAACTCTCTACCGCATAGGAGGCGGAATGTCCTTTAGGAAAAGCATAACCCGCAAAAGAGGAGATCTGCTCCCAGACCTCACTGGTAAGTTCCTCGCTGTAGCCTTTTTCTTTGCAGTTCTTTCTAAAGGTCTTTTCGATCTTCTCCATCTGCCCTTTAGAGGTTTTCTTTCCGCTCATCCCACGCCGAAGCACATCGGCATCATCCAGATCCAGCCCGGCGAAGATGTGCGCTACCTTCATTACATCTTCCTGATAGACCATGACTCCATAAGTGTCTTC
>JBFGDP010000230.1:0-4037 GCA_041580575.1 Christiangramia sp. | reverse complement strand
TACTCAGGATCCTCTTTTAACGAAAGGTCTGTAGTAAGCATAAAGGGTGCGTGTGTTTTGGAAGGATCGTGTGCATCTGGTATAGTTCCTGCGCCGGCACCATCTTTTGGTTGCCACTGGTAGGCGCCACCCGGTCCCTTGATACATTCCCAATCAAACCTGAACAGATTTTCAAAAAATTGATTACTCCATTTTGTTGGCGTGTTGGTCCAGGCCCCTTCGATACCACTGGTAATTGTATGTGCGCCTTTTCCGCTTTCAAAGGTATTCTTCCAGCCCAAGCCCATTTCCTCGATACTCGATCCGGCAGGTTCATGTCCTACATACTTTTCAGCATCGGCAGCACCGTGGGTTTTTCCAAAGGTGTGTCCCCCTGCGATAAGGGCCACGGTTTCATAATCGTTCATAGCCATTCTACCGAAGGTTTCACGAATATCATGCGCCGCTTTTACCGGGTCTGGATTTCCGTTAGGCCCTTCAGGATTCACATAGATCAATCCCATGTGGGTTGCCCCAAGCGGGTTTTCCAGTTCGCCATTGTCTGAATAACGTTCCTTATTGGCCAGCCATTCTCCTTCTGCTCCCCAGTAGATATCTTCTTCGGGCTCCCAGACATCTTCCCGGCCACCGGCAAAACCAAAAGTTTCCAGCCCCATAGATTCCAGAGCACAATTACCGGCAAGGATCATAAGATCTGCCCAGGAGATCTTTTTACCGTATTTCTGTTTAACAGGCCATAATAATAGCCGTGCTTTATCCAGGTTTGCGTTATCTGGCCAGCTGTTTAGCGGTGCAAATCGCTGGGTTCCCGATCCTGCGCCTCCACGACCATCACCAATACGATAGGTACCCGCACTGTGCCAGGCCATCCTTATAAAGAAGGGACCATAATGACCGTAATCTGCCGGCCACCAGTCCTGGGAGTCCTGCATTAGATCAAATAGGTCCTGTTTCACTGCCTTTAAATCCAGCTTTTTGAATTCTTCAGCATAATTAAAATCGGGATCCATGGGATCTGACAGGTTGGAGTGTTGACGAAGAATTCTAAGATTTAACTGGTTGGGCCACCAATCGCGGTTCGAAGTTCCGGCTCCGGCGGTATATTTCAAAGCACCACCCATAAAGGGGCATTTACTTGACTCATTTACTTCCCAGACCTTGTGACTATCCGGGTTATTTGAATTGTTTGACATTATTTGGAAAGTTTTAGAAAGTTAACATCTTAAATTTAAAATAATAATACCTTATAAGTTTTCTTTTTCAATAGTTTAAAACTATGGCGATTTAGAAAAATTTATTGTCGTTTAAAAATTGTCCCTTGACGATAATTTGGCAACTGAGTACAGCATCATCAAACTATATTATTCTCATAAAATATACCTGTAGAGGCTAATTTCTTTACCTGTTAAACTTTAAAACTACATTTAAAGCGGATTCATTTGGTAAGGAAACCCGGCATTGGATCTGCCGTAATGTTCAGTTTAGTTAAAATCATAAAGTTGGAGATCTTAAAAGAGCATGTTATTTCATTTGGTGAAATAATTTTCCTACATTTCGTCACATTTTACAGGAAAAAAGATACTCTACTCCTTCACGGACTTTTGACCTCTTAACAGCTTCTCTGTTCTTGCATAATCAGCAATTACCAGGAGGATTATTAATATTAAAGGTTAATGAGTATCATCTTAAAGGAAAAGTCACAGTTGTGCCCTCAACTACAGCTACAGTATCGAGATAAATCCCGTCATCCCGATCTCCAGAAATTACGCCGAATTTATAAACTGGATGAGCTCATAGATCTGGAGAGATCTTGTTTTGAAAATATAATGGAAATACAATCCTGGGTGCATGATCTATGGGAGCATGACCCAATGGGAAAGTGTAGCAAAAACGATGTGCTCTTTATACTTTCAGAGGCACGAAAAGGAAAGAGGTTTAACTGTTCAGCCTATTGCCTGGTCACCAAAGCCTGCCTGCAGGCCCTGGGATATACGGTGAGAAGAACAACATTAAAGTCTACTGATTCTCCCTCAGACAGGAGCAGACACGTGGTACTTGAGGTGTACCTGGAAGACCTCAAGAAATGGTTCTTTATAGATCCCTGCTATGATATTATGGTCACAAAAGACGGTAGGCCGCTTAATATTGCCGAGTTAAGACAATCTATGCACGATGGGGATGAATTAGAAATTTTGAACCCTACACAGGAACTAAGCTGTACAGAATATCTGGAGAAAATAGGTCCATTTTTGAATTATTTTTCTACCCCCGGCAGGGTAAATTTGCAGGGGTTTTGGAAACATTTTCACTTGAATAACCCACATTTAGTAATGATCCCTGAAAATGATCCTACTTTTGATTTAATGTATACAGGTACAAGAAAAAATTTTATAACCCGTTCACTAGCTGAATTCTACCCGGTCTTATAAAAGATTTTTAAGAATATACTCATACTTTTTATTGACTATTATAAGGTAAATCACCCATTTTCCTCGATATCTTATTTAGCTAACTTCAGGTCTTCAATTTTATTAACTAAAATCAATCGATATGAAATTTATGATGACATGGCGTATCCACGAGGATCAGCGCCAGGAAGCTCTTAAAGGTTTCTCTGAAATGACCAAAGAACAGGATGCAGCCGATTATGGTGAAAAGATCAAATTAATTGGAAGGTGGCACGACCTTGCAGGTTTTACCGGAGTTGCAATTTTCGAAACCGATGATCCTCATGCAATCGCTCATTGGGCGCTCAACTGGAATCAAATTCTGGATGCCCATGTAATTCCAGTACTAGATGATGATGAAACCCGGCAGATAGGGAAAGAGAGAAACTAATTGTAAAGAAAGATCCCCTTCATTCTCTTTTTAACATCACCCCCCCATTTGAAATTTTTGCTGTCTTAAATTTTAACTTCTCTTTTATAGATTCTGGCTGCTGCAATCGTTTTTAGATTCGCTCAGGTTAAAACTATCACAAAGCATCCATAATATTTATGAATGAACGTTCATTTTTATAGTTTTGCATCAGATTTTAAGTTTTATGATGACAGCTTCCAAATCTGAGATTAAGCGAAAAGCCCTTATTGGTGCAACCATAGAGTTGGTTAATAATAATGGGTTTCACGCTACGCCGATGTCCAGGATCGCAAAGATGGCCGGTGTTTCTGCCGGAACGATTTACCTCTATTTCGAGAATAAACAGGACCTGGTAAATCAGGTATATCTGGAAGTGAAAACCGCTTTTACCAGGTACGCCTTCAGAAATTATGATGAAGGTATGCCAGTAAAAGATGGGTTTGAAATTATCTGGAAGAATATAGCAGAGTTTAAATTACAGGAGGTTGAAGAGGCCTATTTCCTCTCGCAATGCGATAACACTCCTATTATAGATGAATCTGGCAGACAGGAAGGCTTAAAGCATTTACAACCATTGCTAAATCTTTGGGAACGAGGACAACAGGAAGGGATCATAAAAAATGTATCTGTTTATTCCCTTTATGCTTTTAGTATCTATCCCATTGCCTTCTTAATGAACAATCAACAACGGGGAGTACTTAAATTAACGGAGAAGCATATCGAGGAAGCATTTGAAATGGCCTGGAATAGCATAAAAAAATAACTGAAGCAATATGAAAGAGACGAGAACAATCTTATTAAATAGTCGGCCTAAAGGCAAACCTACCACTTCAGATTTTAAATTTGATACCGAAAAAGTATCAGAATTAAAGGATGGAGAAGTACTATTAGAAACAAAGTATGTTTCTGTAGATCCTTATCTGCGTGGGCGTATGAGCGACGCTCCCTCCTACATCCCTCCTTTTGAAATAGGAAAACCTATCGCCTCTGCGATCATCGCAGAGATTATAGAATCTAAAAGTGAGAAATTCAGAAAGGGAGATCATGTAAACGGATTGCTGCCATGGAAGGAGATCCAGGTTGCCTCTGCCGACAACCTGATGAAAGTAGATCAAAATAATGCTCCCCTATCGGCTTACCTGGGCATCCTGGGAATGACCGGGCTCACAGCCTACCTG
>JBFGDP010000229.1:0-4076 GCA_041580575.1 Christiangramia sp. | reverse complement strand
GTTGATTGGTGCTCCGGTGGTAATCTGGTTACTGGTTAGAAAAAGAAAGTTCAATTTTTAAATGATCGACTCAAATTCAAATAGCGTCCTTAGAACCGACAACCTTAGAATAGGTTACCGGAAAAAAAACGAAGTGAATTTGATCGCCTCAGATATTAATATTGAAATCAAACAAGGGGAATTGGTAGCTGTTATAGGGATTAACGGCGCAGGAAAATCTACTTTATTAAAAACTTTAAGTGGAATACTTCAAAGTGTTGATGGTGAAGTTTTTATATCCAACAATAAACTATCAAATACTGATCCATCTGATCTCGCCAGATATATAAGCCTGGTCCTAACCGAGCAATTACTTTCAAAAAATTTGAGTGTGATGGAATTGGTGGCTCTGGGTCGGCAACCCTATACCAACTGGATAGGCACATTAACCCGGAAAGATCTAAAAGCGATAATGCACGCCATACAACTGGTTAATATTGATGAGATCAAAACTAAAAAGTGTCACGAGCTAAGCGACGGCCAGTTTCAAAAGGTATTGATCGCCCGTGCACTGGCACAGGATACCCCACTTATAATCTTAGATGAACCTACTACCCATTTGGACCTATACCATAAGGCCTATGTTCTAAAATTACTCCAAAGGCTTAGCAAAGAAACGAATAAGGCTATACTCTTCGCTTCGCATGAGATCAATCTGGCGCTGCAACTTTGCGATAAATTGCTGATTATTAAAAGTAAAGAAACCCTGTTTGGTAGACCTCAGGATCTCATTAAAACAAATGCTTTCAACGACCTCTTTCCCGGGAATCTTATTCAATTTGATAATAATTCTGCCAGTTTTAAAATAAAATAGCTTTCACATTGTATTTTCTACCCTTAAGGCATTCTAAAATTCTCAAATAATTATCTTTGAGGAAACGGCCAATTTTATGAACGAATACCTTCTAATTTCTTTTTTTATTCTGATCTCGCTTGGACTGGGGATCTATCTGGGAAAAATTATTTCAACTTTAAAATCCAAATCTGAGACCGGCATACTGGAAGAGAAGAACAATCAACTTACACTTCAAATAGAAGAGCTTAAAAGAAACATAGACAGTAATTTAGAAAATTATAAATCTGAATTACAACAGGTAAAAAACGAAGCTCAGAGTAATATCGATAAAGTTGAAAAGGAACGCGAATTAATAAGGCAGGAGAAGGAGGATCTCAGCCTGCAGCTTACCAGAAAAATATCTGAATTCAATAATCTTAAAGAGCGAAATGAGGAGCAAAAGGAAGAAGTAGAGAAATTACAGGAAAAATTCTCCAAGGAATTCGAGAACCTGGCCAATAAGATCCTGGACCAGAAATCTGAAAAATTCACCTCCCTAAACAAGCAGAATATTGAAAATATCCTTGATCCATTAAATAAAAAGATCAAAGAATTTGAAGAAAAGGTAAGTCTTAGTAATACCGAATCTGTAAAGAGACATGCTGAACTAGGTGAAAAACTTAAATCGCTGAATGAGCAAAACCTCAAATTAAGTGAAGAGGCAACCAACCTAACCAAAGCGCTTAAAGGAGATACCAAAATGCAGGGGAATTGGGGCGAAATGGTCCTGGAAAGAGTACTTGAGCGAAGCGGTTTACAAAAGGACAGCGAGTATTTCGTACAGCAAAGCTTTAATACCGATGAAGGGAAACGTGTAATGCCAGATGTCGTTATCCATCTACCGGGTGACAAAAAAATGGTAGTAGATTCTAAAGTTTCCCTGAATGCCTATGAGAGATATATAAACGCAACTGAAGAAAACGATAAAAAAACCCACCTTAAGAATCACCTTATTTCCGTTAGGAACAGGGTTAATGAGCTTGGTAACAAGAATTATCACTCGCTCTATCAAATGGAAAGCCCGGATTTTGTTTTACTCTTCATTCCCATAGAAGCGGCCTTTGCAATCGCATCTAATGAATATCCGGCATTATACAACGAAGCCTTTCAAAAAAATATAATCATTGTCACCCCTACTACCCTGCTAGCCGTACTTAAAACGATCGATAGTATGTGGCAGAATGAAAAACAAAAGAAAAATGCTATTGAGATCGCTACACAGGCAGGAAGGTTATATGATAGTTTTGCAAATCTCACTGATGAATTACTTAAAATGGGCAAGCAGCTGGGAACGGTCCAGAACACTTACCAGGGCGCAATGAAAAAGATTTCCACTGGACGTGGTAATCTCATTACTAGGGTTGAAAAGCTTAAAAAATTAGGAGCCACTTCCAATAAACATATAGACCCCAATTTATTAAAAAGAGCGAGAGCAGAAGAAGATGAAGATGAGCAGGAGGAGACAGAAAACCCAACACTTAATCTCAACAATTAGATCATGAAAAAGACACTTATCTATATCCTTGGCGGAATTTTCATCTTATGGTTACTTTATTTTGCCTTTGTTTACTTTGTACCATATAGTGAAGGTTCACGCAGCGGGGAATTAATAAAGTTCAGTCATAAAGGAGTAATTGTTAAAACCTGGGAAGGAGAGATAAGCCAGGGTATAAGCGGGGCTCAGATATTTGAATTTTCTGTCCTGGACAGGAATGATGAGGTTATCCAGAAATTACAGGAATATGAAGGCAATTATGTAAAACTTACTTACGTGGAAAGGTTTGCTACCTTTTTCTTCTGGGGGGACACCAAATATTTTATTACTGAGGTTGAAAAATCCGAAAGTCCACATTTTAGAAAATAAACATGCAGGAAGATTTTAAAAGCGTAAAAGAAAGCCAGGTAATTATTTCAGAATTAATGCTTCCCTCCCATTCCAATTTCAACGGGAAGATCCATGGTGGCTATATCCTGTCTTTACTTGACCAGATTGCTTTTGCCTGTGCCTCTAAACACTCCCGGGCATACTGTGTGACAGCTAGCGTAGACACGGTGGACTTTCTTAGGCCCATAGAAATTGGCGAACTGGTAACCATGAAAGCCTCTGTGAATTATGTAGGTTATAGCTCAATGGTCATCGGGATTCGTGTAGAAGCCGAAAATATCCAAACCGGAGCCATTAAACATTGTAACTCCTCCTATTTTACAATGGTAGCCAAAGATGAAAAGGGTTCATCGGTTCCGGTTCCGGGGTTGATTCTTACCACAGATAACGAGATAAGACGCTTTGCTAAAAGCATTAAAAGAAGAAAAATGAAAATGAAACGCAGTAAAGAATTTCATGAAACCGACTTTTCTTCAGATAAATACCTTCATATCCTGGAAGACCATAAAGTAAAATTAGCCTTGAATTCTTGAAATCTCACGGATTCATAATAGCTATTTTTATCGCCATAGGGATCGCCTATATTTTTCCGCAGGGCCTGGAGTTGTTACCCTTCAAAACGATAACCGATATAGGTATAGGTCTTATATTTCTTTTTTATGGCCTTAAGTTATCTCCAGCCCAATTTAAAGCAGGCCTGATTAACTACAGGGTTCATATAATTATTCATTTTACCACCTTTATCATTTTCCCTGTTTTATGCCTGTTATGTTTACCATTCTTTGAAGAAGGATTAAAATCTGACTTATGGATAGCCCTGTTTTTCCTGGGCACCTTACCGTCCACCGTATCATCATCAGTAGTAATGGTGGCCCTGGCAAAGGGCAATTTGCCCACCGCCATATTCAATGCAAGCCTCTCAGGGCTAATAGGCATCGTCGCAACCCCAGTTTGGATAGCCTTCATTCTCGAAAGATCTACAAACTTTGATTTCCTGGTAGTTTTTCAAAAATTATTTTTGCAGATCATTCTTCCCCTTATCGTAGGTCTCATTCTTCAAAGATCCTGTGGTTATTATGCTAGAAAGTATGGAAAACAACTGAGTCTTCTTGACAAGACCACCATTATTTTGATAATTTATTCCAGCTTCAGCGCCTCCTTTACTTCAGAAATTATTGAAAATATCAGTTTAACAGACCTTTTAAAAATGACCGTGATCGTCCTGGTATTATTTTTCGCAGTCTTTTTTGGTCTTGCCCTCGTTTCTAAATTAGTTGGTTTTAGTACCGAGGATAAAATCGCCGCTCAATTCTGCGG
>JBFGDP010000228.1:0-4083 GCA_041580575.1 Christiangramia sp. | reverse complement strand
CATCACGCATTACTCGAGATGGCAGCATGGATACTGTAAATATATCTACACGATAAAATTGAAATTATCATGGAAAACCTACAAGCTATAGAAACTGAGAAGAACGGACTTAATGCTCATCATGAGGAACATTTTGAGACCATCGCTGTTCGTACTCAAAGTGAAAGAACGCAATTTCAGGAGCATTCGGTGCCGCTATATCTAACTTCGAGTTATGTGTTTGAGGATTCAGAAGATATGCGGGCGAGTTTTGCGGAAGAGAAAGAGCGTAATATATACAGTAGGTTTACCAACCCCAATACCTCAGAGTTTGTAGAGAAAATTGTGAAAATGGAATCTGCAAAAGCAGGTTATGCTTTTGCTACCGGAATGTCCGCAGTATTTTCCACTTTGGCCGCCTTGCTGAATAGTGGAGATCATATAGTTGCGGCGAGATCTGTTTTTGGATCGACTCATGGCCTGTTCACGAAGTATTTTCCGAAATGGAATATTTCCCATTCCTATTTTGATGTGAATGAACCGGAAACGATCGAGAGTTTCATTAATCCTGAAACTAAAATCTTATTTGCAGAGTCACCAACAAATCCCGGCGTGAATATTCTGGATCTTGAAAAACTGGGCGAAATTGCTAAAAAGCATGACCTGATTCTGGTCATTGACAACTGTTTTGCCACACCCTATATTCAGAATCCGATCAAATTCGGAGCTGATCTGGTGATACATTCGGCTACAAAATTAATCGACGGTCAAGGTAGAGTTCTTGGAGGCGTTACCGTGGGAAGAGAAGATCTTATTAAAGAGATTTATTCGTTCAGCAGAAATACTGGGCCGGCGCTTTCACCATTTAATGCCTGGATACTATCAAAAAGCCTGGAAACCTTATCGGTTCGTTTGGAAAAACATTGTGAAAACGCCTTAAAGGTGGCCGAGTTTCTGGAAGAAATAGAGCAAACTGAAAATGTGAAATATCCATTTTTAAGATCTCATCCGCAATATGAAGTTGCTAAAAAACAGATGAGATTAGGCGGGAATGTAGTAGCCTTTGAGATCAAAGGAGGAATTGATGCAGGTCGTAGGTTTATTGATAAACTTCAGCTTTGCACACGCTCGGCAAACCTGGGAGATACGCGGACCATAGTGACGCATCCGGCTTCAACAACTCATAGTAAACTGAGTGAAAATGAGCGCCTGGAAGCAGGGATAACCGACGGACTGGTAAGGATATCGGTAGGACTGGAACATATAGAAGATATTATTAATGATTTAAAGACAGCATTAAAGAATTAAGGAAGGCAAGTGAAAATATTTTTATATTCGTCCCATGCTTTCCAAAAAAACCAAGTACGGTATAAAGGCACTGGCGTATATCGCCAGGAAAAAAGACAGGAAACCGGTCCAGGCTTCAGAGATTTCAGAAAATGAGAATATTTCACAGAAATTTCTGGAGAGCATCATGCTTGAGTTGAGAAAATCGGGATTTCTCGGATCTAAAAAAGGTAAGGGCGGAGGCTATTATCTTATTAAAGAACCTGGTGAAATAAGGATGACCGCGGTAATCCGTGTGCTGGAAGGTCCCATAGCAATGGTCCCTTGTGTGAGCCTTAATTACTATGAAAAATGTGATGATTGCCCGGATGAGAACACCTGTTCAGTTCATAAGTTGATGATCCAGGTTCGGGACGCCTCACTACAGGTACTTGGTGAGAACACATTGGAAGATATTGCCATCACGCAATCAATCTAAGTGTTAAAATAAGATTTATTTCAACAAAAAATTGGTGTTTAAAACTGTGAAGTCTAGTTTTGCTTAAAACCTAGTAAACCGATAGGATTATAGTTTTATGAAAACTACTTTGGAAAATGAGGGTATTATGAAAAAATATTCAATAAAAGAGTTGGAAGATCTTAACAACCAGTTAAGAGGTAAAGACCCTTCAGAAGTAATAAAATGGGTATTGGTAAATGGTGAAAAACCAGTAATTACCACGAACTTCAGACCTTACGAGGCTGCAATATTACATGCGGTGGTAAGTGAAAAACCAAATACAACTGTAATTTGGTGCGATACTGGCTATAATACCCCACAGACTTATAAACATGCAGATGCGATAATCAGGCAATTGGGCTTAAATGTGAAATTATATACTCCAAAGCAAACTGCAGCTTATCGCGATGCACTTAATGGTGGCATCCCGGAAGTGAATAGTCCTAATCATGATGAATTTACCCGGCAGGTAAAGTTAGAGCCTTTTTACAGAGCTATGGCCCATGAGAATCCCGATGTTTGGTTTACCAATCTGAGGAAAGGGCAGACTGCTTTTAGGGACAGTATAGATATTTTGAGCTATAGTAAAGACGGAATTTTAAAAGTGAGTCCTTTTTATAACTGGACCGACGAAAAAATGGATGAATATCTTAATAAACATGGTCTTCCAAACGAATTTAAATATTTCGACCCTACTAAAGTACTTTCGAATAGGGAATGCGGTCTGCACGCCTGAGTTTTCGAGGTTGTAATTAGAAAATTATTGATTCATCAGGACAAAGCAGAATTCATATCTTTGATGAAAATTCGAAACCATGAAGATCAGCTTAAAACGAATCAACGATAATTACCTTTTTGAAACCGTAAACGAACGCGGGAACATTGTTCTTCTAGACAATAAAACCGATGATGAACCAAAAGGGGCTAGCCCTATGGATCTTTTACTTCGCGGTATTGCCGGTTGCAGTAGCATCGATATCGTGATGATCCTGAGAAAACAGAATCATGAACTGGAAGATCTTAGGGTAGAAGTTGATGGCTATCGCGAGGATGGGGCTATTCCAAATGTTTTCAAAAAAATCCATCTGGATTTTATCTTAAAAGGTGATGTTCCTCCGGCCAAAATAGAAAGAGCAGTAAAATTATCAATGGATAAGTATTGTTCCGTTTCCAAAATGTTGGAAAAGGCGGCTGAGATCAGTTACACTATCACCCTGAATGGAGAGAAGGTTTAATAGAAAATTTTCTTAAAACCTTGCTATTGGGTGTATTATAACTGTATATTTACCCTGTAAGTTCATTGTTTACTAACAATCGTTATCAAGAAAGGTTGAGGGATTAGACCCTGTGAAACCTTAGCAACCCTCCTTTGGAGAAGGTGCTACATTCTACTGAGTTTAATCTCAGATAGATAACAAGTAAGAATTCTTTTCTGTCTTCTTTTTTTGATAACGTTTATATAATAGAACATGTCAAAAATTGAAGAGTTACTCTCACAAAAAATATTAATACTTGATGGTGCCATGGGGACCATGCTTCAGGAATATAAATTTTCTGAAGAGGATTTCCGCGGAAAACGTTTTGCAAATTGGCCTGTTTCCCTGAAGGGGAATAACGACCTGCTGTCTATAACGCAACCTGAAGCCATCGCGACTATCCACCGGAAGTATTTCGAGGCCGGGGCCGATATTGTTGAAACCAATACTTTCTCCGGAACCACCATTGCCATGGCCGATTATCAAATGGAAGAACTCGTTTACGAGTTGAATTTTGAATCGGCCAGGATCGCCAAAGAAGTTGCACAAAAAGTCACTGCTGAAAATCCTGATAAACCAAGATTTGTTGCCGGAGCAATGGGACCAACAAACAAAACGGCCAGTATGAGTCCAGATGTGAACGATCCCGGATTTCGTGCGATATCATTCGAAGAATTAAAAATTGCGTATGGGCAACAGGCAAAAGCGTTGATAGATGGCGGTGTAGATGTACTCTTAGTGGAAACGGTTTTCGATACGCTTAATGCCAAGGCAGCTCTTTTCGCGATCGATGAACTAAAGGAAGAATTGACTTTTGATATTCCCGTGATGGTAAGTGGAACTATTACCGATGCCTCCGGAAGAACACTTTCTGGACAGACTGCCGAAGCCTTCCTGATCTCCATTTCTCATATTCCGCTTTTAAGCATAGGTTTTAACTGTGCTTTAGGAGCGAAGCAACTTACTCCGCATCTGGAAGCGGTGGCCAGGAATACCGAGTATGGTGTTTCAGCTTATCCTAATGCGGGACTTCCGAATGCTTTTGGAGAATATGATCAGGAT
>JBFGDP010000227.1:0-4116 GCA_041580575.1 Christiangramia sp. | reverse complement strand
TGCGCTGGTAATTCCGCCGGCCGAAGATTCTTCAGAAAAAAGTCTCAATCAATTCCTTAATGAAATCATTGATCTTAAAAAGAAAAGTGAGGAAGAAAAGAAAGCTTACCTTTTTGAGAACTGGCTGAACCTTAATTATTATGAACGGTTTGTTTTTACAAAATTAATTACCGGAAGTTTTAGAATAGGGGTGAGCCAGAAGCTGATGACCCGTGCACTTTCGAAGGCTACAGAGATAGATGAGGACATACTGGCGTATAAGCTGATGGGGAATTGGGAACCCTCCAAAATCACTTTTAATAAACTTATCCTCGAAGAAAACGAGGAGGATTTTCTTTCTAAACCATATCCATTCTACCTCGCTTACGCCATAGAAGGAGAGCCACAGGAGTTAGGTGATGTTGCTCAATGGAGCGCTGAACATAAATGGGATGGAATTCGCTCACAGGTGATCATTAGAAATGATGAGTTATTTGTCTGGAGCCGGGGAGAAGAACTGGTTACCGACAAATATCCCGAGTTCGAGGCCTTGGTGGAGGCAATCCCTAACGGTACGGTCATAGATGGGGAGATCCTTCCATTTCCGGGAAATGAAATAGGTACTTTTAAAGACCTGCAGACCCGTATTGGTCGGAAAAATGTAAGTAAGAAACTCCTGGAGAAAACCCCTGTGATTCTCAAGGCTTATGACCTCCTGGAGTGGGAAGGGGAAGATATAAGAGATAAGGCTTTTAAGAATCGTCGTGAAATATTAGAAAATTTATATCACAGGGTTCGCTCAGAAGAACTGCCGCTGCATCTATCTGAAAGTATGAAGTTTGAAAGCTGGGAAGAAGCGGCCCGGGAAAGGGAAAATTCGAGGGAAGTGAAGTCTGAGGGACTCATGCTTAAACGACATGATTCTCCATACCTGGTAGGCAGAAAAAAAGGTGACTGGTGGAAGTGGAAAGTGGATCCTCTTACCATAGATGCTGTACTTACCTATGCCATGCGTGGTCACGGCAGGAGGAGTAACCTATTTACAGATTACACATTTGGTTTGTGGGATGAGGATAAGAAGGAACTGGTGACCTTTGCTAAAGCATACTCAGGACTAACCGATAAAGAATTCAGGCAGCTGGATGCCTGGATAAAACGAAATACCCTGGAAAGATTTGGTCCCGTGAGAAGTGTTACTCCGCATCATGTCTTCGAAATTGCTTTTGAAGGAATCGCAGAATCCAAGAGACATAAGAGTGGGGTAGCTACCAGGTTCCCACGCATATTAAGATGGAGAACAGATAAAAAAATAGAGGAGGCAAATACCCTGGAAGACCTTAAAGATCTCATACCGTAGTTTTAAACTGCTTAAAATGCCCTGGCAACGCTCAGAATATTCTTTTCAAATTTACTATCGTTCATTAAAACCTCGAAAAATTCATCGATATACTCTAAGGTAGTCGTGTATGTTCTTTCATTTTCAAAAAATGCTTTACATTTTTCGATTTCAGATAGTATCGCCAGGCGGTTAGCAAGAAATTCAAGTCTTACTTCTGTAAATAGGTGAGGGGCTCTTTGAAAACCCCGGTAAATTCTATGCTTAACATTATCAATATCCAGCTGTTCATTATTAATTTGGGAAACAGTGGCATAGCTGGTATTAACCATTCCAGACATGTCAAAATCATAAGGAACGGGAATGATCTGCCCCTCTAGAAAAATAAGTTTGGAATTGTGCTGGTAGGCATTGGAATAATCTGTATTCCCGATCATAAATTGAAAAAAGGCATTTCTAACCGACTCCAGGGGTAACTGGTTTAAAGGATGAGTTTTAGATTCCAGCACCCTGCCACCAATCCTTTTTGCCACATGTTTATCATCCTCTACCAGGAATCCCTTTAATTGATGGTTTTTAATCCCTTTACCCCTGATCTCTTCAAAATTCAGTTCCACCATTTTTGTTTTAAAATGGTATGGTGAGACAATTTCATATAGTTTATAAGCCAGGTATTCCTTGATTATATTATCGTTCTTGCTTCTTTCCAGCAAACAGGGTAAAACCAGTTTTAAATTCTTATGACCTTCAAACGGGGTGTTCTTGCAATCCTTCTTTCTTATTTTAATCTTTATTGGAGCATAATAGCAGTTCTTTAATCTAAAATTCCCCCGCCTTCTTAGTCGTACCTCCAGGGAATCCCAGTTCTCTTCTGCATCTTCAAATTTGAGGTAGGTGGTGATAAAGGTAGAATCATTCGTGACTTTTTTAATATCTTTATTAGAGTATCTAAGAGAGATTTGCATGATCTCATCATCAAGGAATAAGGCCGAGAGATTTTCCGGAAGTTTTTTATCGATGTCCTGGGAAAAGCTAACAAACACGAATAAAAACAGGATTACGGTATAAAGGATAGTTCTCTTATCCATAATAATGATATATTTATCTAAAATATTAAAAATCAGGTTATTAGAAAGTATTTTTCCATTATTAATTACAGAACGTTTCTCACCCTGACCCTCTCGGCGGTGATCACCTACCTTGCCTTAAAGTTCAATGTGAATTTTAATGTGGATCTCACCTTACTTAGTATCGCTATTATATTTCCTTTGGTTTTTACCATTCGCGGTTCCTTTAGAAGAAGAGAAAAAGCCCTGGAACATTTAAGTGAATTTGTAAGTGCGATTAAAACGGTTAGATATTTTTTGCTGAGCAGTGAAGATCTGTCTCCGGGGCAAAAAGCAGAGGTGGAGAATATCCTTTTGGAGATCAATGAAAAAACCCTGTTTCACCTGTCTAAAAAAGACAATGACATTAAAACCCTGGATGAAATTTCACATAAGGTTTACAGTTTTGTACAGGAAAAAGACAATCTTGTTCCGGCAAAGCTTAAAGACCGAGTTTTTAAATATGCGAAAGATATGCATGAATCTATAGAGAACCTGCACGGGATACATTCACATAGAACACCCATTAGCCTTATGGCCTATTGCGAGATCTTTATATACTTATTCCCGGTAATCTATGCTCCAACGATCATCTATAATCTCGGGGTGCAAGGGGGAGACTGGATCGCTTATCTTATTATTTCCATAACTCAGTTCACGCTTATTTCACTTTACAATATTCAGAATCAACTGGAATATCCTTTTGATAATGTTGGGATGGACGACATTAACCTGGATAATTTTAAAATAGAGCGTTAGTGAAACAGAGAAACCTTAATACATCACCTCTTTCAATTTGAGAAGAGCAGAGCTAATAAAACGTGCAGAGAACTGGTTCGAGGACAATGGCTGGAAACCTTTCAAGTTTCAGAAGGATACCTGGACAGCTTATCTTCAGAAGAAGAACGGCTTATTAAACGCCCCTACCGGAAGTGGAAAAACATATGCCTTGTGGGTACCCATCCTCCTGGACTATATTAAGAAGAATCCGGATTACAAGTCTAATCACAAAAAAGGCCTTAAAGCCATATGGATCACACCGCTACGGGCACTTTCTGTAGAAATAGAACAGGCGGCCAAAAGGTTTGCTGAAGGTATGGGAACTCCCTTTACCGTAGGGATCAGGACAGGGGATACCTCGCAGAAGGAACGTGCCGCTCAAAAAAGATCTATGCCAGATCTTCTAATAACCACACCTGAAAGTTTACAGCTTTTGCTTGCCTCTAAAAATTATGATAAAACCTTTAAAGATCTGCAGGCCATCGTTATCGATGAGTGGCATGAGCTCCTGGGAACTAAGCGCGGAGTACAGGTTGAGTTAGGATTGTCCCGCTTAAAGTCAATTTCCAAAGATCTGCGTATTTGGGGAATTTCAGCGACTATTGGCAATCTTCAGCAGGCCCGGGAAGTTTTACTCGGCCCCGGGTCTGAAGCTCTGGAAAATTCAGTAATGATAAAAGCGAACCTTAAAAAGAAGATCGAAGTAAGATCCATCATTCCGCAGAAAATGGAAAAATTTCCCTGGCGCGGTCATTTGGGGTTGCATTTACTGGATGAGGTTGTTCCTATAATCAAAGAAAGCAGGACCACCCTGCTCTTTACCAATACGAGATCGCAATGCGAGATCTGGTTTCAGAAATTATTGCATAAATATCCTGAATTTGCCGGCGATGTCGCCATGCATCATGGCAGTAT
>JBFGDP010000226.1:0-4129 GCA_041580575.1 Christiangramia sp. | reverse complement strand
GCTTTCCATACGGGAAGCCTTTTTTAATTTAACCTAATTGGTTATTAGAGATATGCTTGCTGGCTAGTTCTTTCCAAGAGATGATGCAAGATCTGTATTTAATTATATAGTCATTTCATTTCAAACCAACACACATGGATCGTCATAATAGGATTAGTTAGCTTACAGAGGAAATTGGAAAAGCGGTGAAAAGCATTAATACTTTAGAGAGAATCTTAAGTTTGAACGCTTTCAACAGTGAATTGAATGAATGTGAATAGGGGGTAAATGAGGAATCAAACCTGGACAGAGGTTCTGGGTGAGGTAGTTATGTGAAATCTTAATGAATAAAATCAGTTAGTTAAGCTTAGTCAACATTCTGAAAACTAAACCTGTCACCCTTTTCTAAACCCCATTCATCAGATAAACCACCGTTAATTTCGAGTATATACTGTGCAGGGCCTTCAGAAGGCAAGGAGGTTTCATCCCTGGGTGCTGCATTCTTTTGTATACTAACCAGGCTGCTGTCTGCAGCATAATAGATAATGTCCAGGGGTATATAAGTATTTTTCATATAAAAGCTTCTGGGCCTTTCAGAGTCGTATATAAATAACATGCCCTGGTTTTCTTCCATACTTTCCCGATACATTAAACCTGTTTGATGCTCGTAGTCAGATTCTGCTAATTCCACATCGATCTTTCTCAAGGTGTCACCGGAGGTTTTAATAAGATAAACCTCTCCTTCTTTAGTGAATGAGATCGGCTCGGTTTTTATAGACTCTCTCTTTTTATCATTCTCGCAGGAAAATAGAATGGTGCTTAGCATTGCCGCAGCCAGTCCCAGGTTTAAGAATTTTTTCTTCATACGGTCTTCGGCTTCCCAGGTTTGTACATAAAATAAAGTCCTGCGATCACAAAAGGTATGCTTAGCCATTGCCCGGTATTAAACAACCAGTTGGCACGTTCGCCTACCTGGGGCTCTTTCATAAACTCTATAAAAAATCGTACTGTCCATAATAAAACAAGGAACAATCCAAAAAGATAGCCTGTCTTAAAGCGTTTTTCAGTCTTCCAGTATAAAAACCATAGAATTAGAAAAATACCCAGGTAGCAAGCTGATTCATATAACTGAGCCGGGTGTCTGGGAAAGTCTTCCCCTAATTTTTCGAAAATAACCCCATAATCTGAATTAGTGGGTTTACCTATGATCTCTGAATTTATAAAGTTTCCTATTCTGACAAATATTGCTCCACTGGCAACAGGTATCACGATCCTGTCCAGGATCCAGAGTACCGATTTTTGAAGCACTCTTTTTGCATATAAATACATTGCAATAATAATCCCAATGGCGGCACCGTGACTGGCTAATCCTCTGAAGCCTGTAAATTCAAACTCGGGTTCAAATCTTACCGGAAGGAAAATCTCTAAAAGATGATTTTGAAAATATTCCCAATCATAAAAGATTACATGTCCCAATCGCGCGCCAATTAAGGTGGCCAATACTGTATAAATAAATAAGGAATCTAACTTTTCTATAGCAATACCTTCCCTTGTGTAGATACTTTTCATAATATACCAGCCAAGAGTAAAGGCAATAAGAAACATTAGGCTGTAATAATGAAGAGTAAAAAAACCAAGATCCAATCCTTCAGATGGATTCCAGTGTATGGCATTAAGCAACATATGTATTTTTTTTGATCAGCCGTAAATATACATATTTGCGGTTTCATTAGCCTGTTTTGCCTGTTGATTTTCGGGGAACGGGGTCGTAGCCAGATCCTCCCCAGGGATGACATTTTAAGATGCGTTTTAATCCAAGCCAAAAACCCTTGAGTGCCCCATGAACTTGTATAGCTTCAAGCATATAACTGGAGCAGGTGGGCTGATACCTGCATGAAGCAGGGGTGAGCGGAGATATATATCTTTTATAAAACTGAACTAAAGCGGTCAATATGTAACTTAACCAACGGTTCAGCATGATAAGGTTATTTTACAGAGAAAGTTGTCCCATCTTTCCCGTCTTTAAGTTGAATACCTATTTCCTGTAACTGATCCCTGATCTGATCACTTAGGGCAAAATCCTTATTATTTCTTGCCTCGGCTCTTAACCTGATCAATAATTCAATGGTACCGGTTAATTTTTCTTCTCCATTGTCGTTACTGGCAGCTGAATCTGTAAGACCAAGAATATCGAACATGAATGCATTCATAGTTGCTTTGAGGGCGTCTCTATCTTGTTCGCTAATTTTTACAGTGCCTTCTTTGATGTTATTGATGATCTTTACGACATCAAATAATTTCGCAATAAGAATAGGGCTGTTAAAATCATCATTCATGGCGTCGTAGCAACTTTGCTTCCATGCCGCAAGGTCAAAAGTAGAATCTCCTGAAACGGGAAGTTCATCAATGGAATAATAGGCTTCCATTAACCTGTTAAAGCCTTTTTCACTTCCTAACAAAGCTTCGCTGGAAAAATCGAGGATGCTTCTGTAATGTGCCTGCAGTATGAAAAACCGTACTACGTTGGGAGAAAAGGCTTTGGTTAGAATATCATTTTCCCCGGTAAAGATCTGTTCGGGTAAAATAAAATTACCGGTGCTTTTGGCCATTTTCTTCCCATTAAGGGTAAGCATATTTGCGTGAAGCCAGTAATTCACCGGTGATTTACCGGTTGCAGCTTCTCCCTGGGCAATTTCACATTCATGATGGGGAAATTTAAGATCCATTCCGCCTCCATGAATATCAAATTCTTCACCCAGGTATTTGGTGCTCATCACCGTACATTCAAGATGCCATCCCGGGAACCCATCGCTCCATGGTGATGGCCATCTCATTATATGTTGTGGTTCTGCTTTCTTCCAGAGAGCAAAATCCTGGGGATTTCTCTTGTCACTTTGTGCAGCCAGTTCCCTGGTGTTGGCGATCATATCTTCTATGGCTCTTCCGCTTAATTTGCCATAGGAGTGATCTTCGTTAAATTTTAAAACATCAAAATATACAGATCCATTCGCTTCATAAGCATATCCTTTATCCAGTATCGTTTTAATGATCTCGATCTGTTCTACGATATGACCGGTCGCGGTCGGCTCAATGCTTGGAGGTAAATTGTTGAACTTCTGCAGGATATTATGAAAATCTACAGTATACTTCTGCACAACTTCCATAGGTTCGATCTGCTCCAGCCTGGCTTTTTTGGAAATACGATCTTCACCACTATCTGCGTCATTCTCCAGGTGCCCCGCATCAGTTATATTTCTTACATAGCGTACTTTATACCCAAGGTGTTTCAGGTACCTGAAAACAAGATCAAATGAGATAAAAGTACGGCAATTGCCCAGATGTACGTTGCTGTAAACCGTCGGTCCACATACATACATTCCCACATTTCCTTCATTGATCGGGGTGAAGATTTCCTTTTCACCACTCATGGAATTATAAAATTTCAGGCTTTGTTCCTGGTAAAGCGCCATGTAATATGATGTTTTTGATTTATTAGAACGATGTGTCTAATTTAATATAATCCAGAAATTCCCGGCGAACCTCTTTTTGTTTAAATGCTCCTCCAAATTCACTGGTAACCGTGCTGCTTTCGATATCACGAATACCTCTACTGTTAACACAAAGATGTTTGGCATCCACAACGCAGGCAACATCCGGAGTTCCAAGGACATTTTGTAATTCATGAACGATTTGCATGGTCATCCTTTCCTGTACCTGTGGTCTTTTTGCAAAGTAATCCACGATCCTGTTCATTTTAGAAAGACCAACTACCGTACCGTTGGATATATAAGCTACGTGTGCTTTTCCAACTATTGGGAGCAGGTGATGTTCGCAGGTAGAATATACCGTGATGTTCTTCTCCACGAGCATCTCACCATACTTGTATTTATTTTCAAAGGTTGAAGCCTTGGGTTTTCTTTTTGGATGAAGACCGGCAAAAACTTCATTTACGAACATTTTTGCTACTCTTAACGGGGTACCTTTCAAGCTGTCATCGGTAAGATCCAGACCTAAAGTATCTAAAATACTTTTAACATCTTCTTTGATAAGATCGATCTTTTCCTGGTCTGTTTTCTCGAAAGCATCTTCTCGTAAGGGAGTATTAGCACTGCTACCGGCATGGGCATCGCCCATCTCTTCAATTTCGTTC
>JBFGDP010000225.1:0-4140 GCA_041580575.1 Christiangramia sp. | reverse complement strand
GAAACACAGGAAACAGGAGAAGTTCCTATGCACGAAGTATTCGCGATATAAGGAACTCCAGGTACTCCACAGATCGTTCGTCCAGAGTTCAACGAGGTAATAGCGGAGATTCCAGGATGTACACCAGGACTACCAGCAGAATGGGGCCTAACAGAGCATATAGATCTGGAAGCAGCAGAGGAGACACGCAGGGATATAGTAGGTCTTCTCAAAACAGTTCGAATAGATCCTATAGAACATCAAGCCCTTCACGTAGTAATAGTTCATCTACAAGATCGGGTTCTGTTAGAAGCTCCAGCAGCTCGAGCCGTAGCTCGGGGGCTACCAGAAGTTCCGGTAGCAGATCTTCAAGAGGTGGTGGTCGTGGTAACCGATAAATTATAATAAAATCTTATAAAACCTTACGGATTGTAATTCTGTGAGGTTTTTTTTTAACCGAAAATCAAATAAAAATGAAAAAATTTCTAGTCCTTCTACTTGTCGTAATTAGCTTACCCGCTATGAATGCCCAGGATCTTAGAGATGCATATCGTTATTCCAGCAACGAACTTTCTGGAACGGCCAGGTATATGGGAATGAGTGGTGCTTTTGGTGCTTTAGGCGGAGATATCTCTGCTATTAGTATAAACCCGGCTGCTTCGGCTGTTTTTCTTTCCAGTAGTGCTTCCATTAGTCTTGGATATCGCGGCATGAACAACACTATTAGTTTTAATGACCGCAGTACCACTGTAGAAGAAAATGATTTTGATTTAAATAATGTAGGGGGTGTATTCGTCTTCCGAGACAACCAGGACAGTGACTGGCGAAAGTTTTCTTTAGGAATCAATTATACTACGAATTCCAATTATGAAGAAAATTATGGCATTCGAGGGAATTCTTCCAATTCTATAGATGATTATTTTCTAGACTTTGCAAATGGAGTTCCACTAGATCTACTTCAATTAAGGGGTAATGAAAATATTTCAGATTTATATTCTTTTCTGGGTGAAAATTACGGATTTGGAACACAGCAGGCATTTTTGGGTTACCAGGGTTTTATAATTGAACCCGTAGTAGATGACGCCTCTAATACTGAATATTTTTCATTAATTGCCCCAGGCACATTTGATCAGAGATACAGATATGCTGCTACCGGCTTGAACGGTAAACTAACCTTTAACCTAGGTACCCAGTACCGGGATTTTCTATACCTGGGATTGAATTTGAATTCTCATTTCATCAATTATGAAAATGCAACTGAATTCACCGAATTCAACAATAATAATGGTAGTGAAACTACTGAAGTTTATTTTGGTAATAATCTTAGCACAAATGGCGATGGCTTTTCCTTGCAACTTGGCGGTATCGCAAAGATCAATGAAAATATCAGACTGGGACTAACCTATGACTCCCCAACCTGGTTCAACTTAAGAGAAGAAACTTCGCAATACCTGGAAACCAATAGTGATCTTGAGGAATTCGTAAGCGTTTCACCTCAGGTAATTAATCTGTACCCGGAATATCAGTTAAGGCTACCCGCCAAAATAAATGGAAGTTTTGCCTATTTATTTGGCAAACAGGGTTTGATCAGCTTTGATTATGGCTGGAAGGATTATTCTAATATTCATTTCAGTTCAGATTTTGATATTGCTTATTCAGATTTAAATGACCTGATTTCTAATGAAATGAAAGCAGCCTCTACCTATAAATTTGGGGGTGAATACAGAATTTCAAATTTCAGTCTGCGTGCAGGTTACCGGTTTGAAGAAGGACCTTTTGAAAATGATGATTCCGGAGATCTTACAGGATACACCGGCGGCCTGGGTTATTCCTTTGGAAATTTTAGTATAGACCTTGCATATTCTTATGCAAATTATGAAGATGGAAGTACTGGTTTTATCAATCCAGTGGTTATAGATCGTGATCTCTCTAAAGTGGTTATGTCCCTTAATTTTGGCTTATAAAATTACCTCCAAATAATCTAAAAGCACCTAAAAGGGTGCTTTTTTTTTATCTTATTAAAGAAAAATTGGACATATATTCCTGGTGATTTCCGGTTATCTCATCTATGAATTCAACTCTGAACCAGTAATCATCTGCCGGTAGATCGGTTCCGTTATAAGTTCCATCCCAACCTCTGTTCCCGGGTTCCACTCTGGCTATTAATTTCCCGTAACGATCAAATACATAGAGGTTCTTTATTCTGATATTACTATCTGTTAGCAGGTTCCAGTTATCATTAAAACCATCTGAGTTCGGAGTAAAAAACCTGGGATACCCCACAAGGAAAAAGTTTTCACTGGTAGTAACGCCACATCCATTGATTTCGCGAGCACTTACATTGTGGCTGCCCGGCGGCACATTTCGAAACACATTAGCTTCCTGCCAGTTGCCGTTATCCAGCCGAAATTCGTATTCAGTACTATCTTCCCCGATTCCACCCTGCGTAGTTATGGATACCGAATATCCATCGCCAAAATCTGAACCTGAAACTTCGAACAAAACTTGCTGAGGCCTGGATAAAATAACCGGAACCGTCGAAAACTCCAATTCGCAACCAGAGACAGGATGACCTATAGTAACGCTGATCATGGAGGAAACAGGCAACTCATCAAAAGTTAAGATCGCATCGGTCCCTACGATATTATCCCCATCTCTCCATTCATATACATATCCATCGCCAAGATCCTTTCCAAGGTTCACAGAATCGAGCAAAGACATATCAAAGTCCACACAAAACACAGATAATTCCGGCAGCTCGAAATCTGCAATATCGAATACACTTAAATCAAACGTTTCCACAGGAGACTTACAGCCACTTTGCTTATCCAGAATTTCTGCATAAATCGTCACACCATCAGTAAAAGGAAAAATAGTAGGCTCATCTATCGGCACCTCTTCAGCCAGATCATTCGCACTGGCATAATAAATGACTTCATAATTCCCACCGCCACCGTTATTTGGAGCTATTAAATCCTCAAAATTCTCAGTGAGGTCTATAACTTCCGCCTCGGTATCACATACAGCCAGGTTCGAGACTTCTCCTATTTGCGGACTGGAATAAAAGGTCACATTCACATCATCCTCTTCAGTTTTATTCTCTATTTCGTCTGTAACGATCAATTTATAATTCCCGGATACCGTTACGGTCAGGGTTGGACCTTCCTCACCGGGTATCAGGTCATATTCTGCAGTAGCATTATTAAAAATGAACCACTCATATTTACTCGCATCTGCGGTAGTCCCATCAAGCACATACTGGTTTTCATCGCATACAGATATATTATCACCCAGGTTGAGTTCCAGGATAGAGCAATCTGTAGAGCCACCTCCATTATTCACCTGTTCAAGACTTATAAAACCAGGCACCTGTTCAAAATTAGTAATAACCACAACGTAAATTTCGTTAGCCTGCGCCCCAGGAATATTCATGGATTCGATAGCATCTGGAAGGTAGCTACAATCCACGATCCGGTCTGCACTCAAAGCTGCTCCGTTACAAAACTCATCTCCTCTTTGAAAGGGCCCCCACACCACGAAATCCACATCCAGGGGTGCCCCGGAATTATTAGAATTTTCATACTGGGATATTCGAAAAGTAAGACTTCCAGATTCCTCGATCTGAAGAAAAAACCAAGCAGGATAAGGCTGTTCATCGAGGCACCCGTAGCTGGGTCCTGGCTCGCCGGTAGTCTGGGTGCTATTGGTAAAATTTGAATTAGGAAAGGTAAGGCGCTCATCACCGGCACAAAACGGCTCTATATCTGAACATAGCGCCCCCTGTGCATAAGAAGATTTAATTGCCAGGATCCCCAAAAAAGAAATCAGCAGTATTTTAATAATCGTTCTCATTCCCTCCCACACCTTAGTCTCTGCAAATTATAAAATTTAAGGCAGACATTCCCTCCAGTCTTATTGATTTTTGGATACTGCGAAAAGCTTATAAATATGTATCTTTGCAAGCCAATACGGATTAAACCGACTATTATTGCAAAAAAGCATGAAAATAGACAAAATATTGAACGAAATTGAAGAGATGGGCGATGCCCATGCCGGTAGCAGTGCTAATACTCCCTTACGAGAAGATGCTTTCGAGAAAACAGACCAGGAAAAGATCGATCTTATCAAAGAAGATGTTAAAAGTATTTTAGATACTTTAGG
>JBFGDP010000224.1:0-4147 GCA_041580575.1 Christiangramia sp. | reverse complement strand
GCCTTTGCGAACAGGTATATTTTAGAGGCCGAAGGATTAATAGACGAGGATATAACCAGACCATTCCGGGGTAAAATCCTGGTGACGCTTATCAGTGATACCATTAAGAAATTTACTCTGGTGCCGGGAGACAAAATTCTGATCCCTTTTGAAATGAAGGAATTAAAAGGATCATTAAATCCATTTCAATTCAATTACCGCGATTATATGCAGTCGCTACAGGTGGAGAAACAGGTAAATCTGGTTCCTTCCAGACTATCAATTGTCGGTAAAAAGTCAGATCTAAGATCTGCTTCCTGGAAGTTCAGGGAAAAATTAATTGCGAATTTGGATCAGCTGAAATTCGGGCCGGATGAAATAGGTGTTTTCCAGGCGCTCATCCTTGGACAAAAGAGAGATATTAGCGAGCAACTGTATAAAAATTATGCTGCCGCCGGGGCCATCCATATTCTTGCTATATCCGGTTTACATGTAGGGATCCTCTTGTTATTACTAAATTTTCTCCTGAAACCATTGGAAAAAGTAAAATTAGGCCGGTTCATAAAACCGGTAACATTGATCCTAATGTTATGGAGTTTTGCTTTTATCACCGGGTTGAGCCCTTCTGTGGTGCGTGCAGTATGCATGTTCTCATTCCTGGCCGTAGGAATGCAACTCAGGAGAAAAACGAGTAGTATGAATAGCTTATTCCTATCATTATTCTTTTTGTTGCTTCTGAATCCTTATTACTTATTCCAGGTCGGGTTTCAGTTAAGTTACCTGGCCGTTTTCAGCATTATAATATTTCAGCCTGTCATCTATAATCTCTTTACCCCTAAATTAAAATTAATAGATTATTTCTGGAAATTAACATCGGTTAGCCTCGCGGCCCAATTTGGTGTGCTTCCGCTTAGTATCTTCTACTTTCACCAGTTCCCGGGCCTATTTTTAATAAGTAATCTGGTCGTTTTACCATTCCTGGGTTTGATCTTAATTCTTGGGATTCTGGTAATCATACTTTCCAGTTTTAATATACTTCCAGGATTAATTGAAAGCATTTTTCAACTCATACTGCACACCCTCAATCAGTTTATAAACCGAATCGCTGATTTGGACACTTTTGTCCTTTCAGATATTAAGCTGAGTGCTGTACAATGCCTTGCACTCTACTTTTTGATAATCTCAATAATCCGCCTTACTCAAAGAACAGGTTTCGCTAGTTTCAGCTTCACCTTGAGCTGCGTCTTATTATTTCAGTTCACCACGATATACACAAACCTTAAAGTTCCGGAATATGAATCAGTGATATTTCATAGATCAAAAAACTCTGTATTCACGGTTAAAAATAAGAATGAACTGAAGCTATACTCAAATTACGAACTGGATTCAGCTCTTCTAAAAGACTATCTAAGGGAAAGGGACATCGAGAAACTTAATAAAATACAAATCCCGAATATTTTGGATCTATCTGGAAATATAACTCTGGTAATAGATACATCAGGAAATTATCAATTGAATGACTTCAAGCCGGAACTTTTGATATTAAGAAATTCACCTAAAATAAACCTGGAACGATTGCTTGATCATTATATGCCACAGCAGGTTATAGCTGACGGTAGTAATTACAAAACTTTTATTAATAGGTGGAAAGCCACTGCTGAGAATAAAAAGCTCCCTTTTCACTATACCGGCGAAAAGGGAGCTTATATAATAAAATAGTATTTCGATTTAACTTGAAAAAGTACCTTCAAATTCTTCCTGGTATTTCTTCCACTCTTCATCGGTCTTTACCTTTTTATAATCGTTAGTGGCGAATATCTTCAAAAAGATCTCTAATTTTTGTGGCGTAAGATATCCTTTAACAGGAGATAAAAAACCAGCATTTTCATCGAAAAAGACCATAGTTGGATAAGCTGAGACCCCCATAGCAATGGCAAATTCATGTACAGAATTTCTTCCTTTCTTTTCGGGGTCATAACCCGGATTCTTAAACACTTTATCCTTGAACTTTATCACTTCATTTCCTTCGGCATTAAATTTTACCGCGTAATAGTGCTTATTAATATATTCCACCACATCCTTATTGGTAAAAGTATTCTTATCTAAGAGTTTACAAGGTCCACACCAGGTGGTATAAGCATCCACAAAGATCTTTTTAGGATTCTTCTTTTGTGCCTTCAGCGCCTCATTCATACTCATCCACTTGATTTCCTGGGCCTGTAGAACAGATGCAGAGAATATCAAGAATGTAAACAGGAGTAATTTTTTCATAGATTAAATTTAGCTAAAACCATTCTAAACAAAAAACGTTCCTAAAAATTTAGGAACGTCTTAAGTTGAACCTTAAATCGTTAATAATCGATTTTTAATCTATGATGATTAACTTATTCCATGCATCTTCTTAACCAGCATTCTACTTAATAATAACATTATAAATGCCGCTCCAATTGGGACTAAGGTAAATATCATGAAGAATGTGGTCATGGAATAGTTTTGAGTAATAGTATCAATATAACTACCCGTTACACCCGCTAATAGATTCGCCACGAAATTGGCCATAAACCATACTCCGAACATTAAACCTACAAGACGTTTAGGCGATAGTTTACTAATGTATGATAATCCAACAGGGCTCACACATAATTCACCCAGGGTATGGAATAAATAAGCAAATACCAGCCAGATCATACTAACAGACGCAGTTTTTGCTCCCTGTGGGATCCCGTAAGCTCCATAAGCAAGCGCACCGAAACCAATTCCTAACAGAGCTAATCCTATGGCAAATTTCACCGGCCCTGAAGGATTAAACCTGCTTTGCCATATTTTAGAAAATACCGGAGCAAATAAAATAATAAACAGGGAGTTAAGCACCGAGAACCAGGATGCAGGTACTTCTGTAGCATCGGCCAAAAATTCACGGTATAGCATCCAGATCACAATTCCCCAAATGATCACAAAACTTAACCCAAGGAATATGTTCGATTTGGCATAAGCGCTGAATATATTCTTAAATAACATCAGCAATACCCAGGTTATTACAAGCATAGGGACAATTGTAATAATGGTGTTGATGATCTTAAAAGTCATAGCCTCATTACCTACCAGAACCCGGTCTGTATAATCTGCAGCAAAAATGGTCATGGAACCTCCTGCCTGTTCAAATGCCCACCAGAAAAAGATCGTAAAGAAGGCAAAGAAACCAATTACTACCAACCTGTCTTTCTGAACCTTTGGCGTAACCTCTTCTTCTTTCTCTTCTATATGCTCATCACCGGTAGCGATTCCATGTTTGAAAGCTTCTGTTTCCTTCGGATTTAGACCAATCTCACCAAATAGCTTTTGTCCAAAATAAAATTGAAGCATTCCCAGGAACATAAATATTCCGGCTAAACCAAAACCATAATGCCAACCAATCTTTTCACCTATATATCCGCAAAGAAGAATTCCTAAAAATGCCCCAGCATTAATACCCATATAAAATATGGTATAACCGGCATCTTTTTCCTTCCCATTCGTTCTATATAACTGGCCTACAATTGAAGAAATATTCGGCTTAAATAAACCGTTCCCCAGGATCAAAAGGGTAAGCCCCATATAAAAGAAAATGTTCGTGAAACCTTCTAAAGCCATGGAGGCATGACCTAAGGTCATAAGCAACGCACCCCAGACAACTGCATTTCTATATCCCAGTATCTTATCTGCGATCAAACCACCAAAAATCGGAGTAATATAAACCAGACCGGTATACCAACCATATAATACCAATGCATCTTCTCTTGGCCATCCCCAGCCACCTTCATCCATTAAGGATGCAGTTAGAAATAACACCAAAAGGGCACGCATCCCGTAATAGGAAAAACGTTCCCACATTTCTGTAAAGAATAATACGAACAGACCTGAGGGATGCCCCAAAACTGTCCTTTGATTATATTCAGACCCTCCGAATTTAAATTCCATTTTCTATCTAGTTTTAATTAAAGTTTTTCAAGTATAAAGTCGGTCATCAGGTTATAAAGGTGCAATCTGGTATTGCCTCCATATATTCCATGATTCTTATCTGGATAGATCGCCCAGTCGAATTGTTTATTCGCCTGTATAAGCTCTTCTACCATTCTCATTGTATTTTGAACATGCACATTATCGTCACCGCCCCCATGAACGATCAGGT
>JBFGDP010000223.1:0-4173 GCA_041580575.1 Christiangramia sp. | reverse complement strand
GATAATGTGAAAAGCTGGTACAATAAGCACCTGGGCTTAAACACAGACCAATATGGTTGTACCTTCTGGTGGAAGGACAAAGCAGGGAATGATTGCTCCACGCAATGGAGCCCGATGAATGAGGATACAGATTATTATAAGCCCTCAGAAAAGCCATTCATGATGAACTTCAGGGTTGAAAATCTTGAAGAATTGCTGCAAGCCCTAAAAGAAGAAGGGGTAGAAGTTGTAGGAGAAATGGAAAGCTATGATTACGGGAAATTCGGCTGGATCATGGACCCTGAAGGTAACAAGATCGAACTTTGGGAACCTGTAGATAAGGTTTTTAAGGATGAGTAAATCTCAGGTGTACTGTCTCGCTGAGCGCAGGTGAAGATCGTTCTAATCTAAAAATATATTAAACGAGTCAGACTGAGCGCAGTCGAAGCCTCATAATGCCAAAAATAAAAAGGCTACTTAGAAATAACGTCATCCTGTCCCGACGCTTCGCGAGTTGTAGGATCTTATTGGAGAAGCTGAAACGAGTTCAGCTTGACGGAATAGATTTCCAGGTAGCCTTTTATTATAAAGCACTAAGTAATTTAACCTAGCTGGCTTAGATCTATCAAAGCAGATTTAATAGGTTCGTTTCCTTCTATAGCCTCAAAAGTCATATTCTTCACCAACGGGTCTGCAAGAGACATGACCAGGATAAAGGCAACATCATCTCTGGAGATTTCACCTCTTTTATTCAGGCTGCCTTTGGCAACTTCAACCTTGGCTAATCCCAGGTCATCGGTGAGGGCTCCAGGACGAACAATCGTATAATTCAAACCGCTGTTTTTAAGATATTCATCTGCTTCATGTTTTGCTTCCAGATAATGTCTAAGATCTTCGTTCTTCGATGGATCATCTGCCCCCATTGAACTCAACATCACGAATTTTTTCACTTTTGCTTCCTTCGCGGCATCAATAAGTTTTTTAGCCCCTTCGAGATCTACTTTGGTGGTCTTTTCATCTGAAGTGTCACCACCCGAACCGGCAGCAAATATCACTTTATCTACACCTTTCATAGTGTGACTAACATCTTTTTCAAGGTCACCCAGAATTGCCTCAACCTCCATGTCTTCGAACATTTGTCTTTGTTCTTCTTTCCTGATCATTGCCAGGGGGCTAAAGTTTTCTGAATTATTTAAAATTTCAATTACTCTCTTTCCTGTATCTCCGGTCGCTCCGGCTATCAAAATATTTTCCATAGTACTTAGTCAATTTTTTACTTGCAACAAGATAAGAAGGAATAGAAACAATGCATAGCTAGAGGACTGGAATAACAGTATATTAACAGGAGGTACTGGTTTAAAACGGTGTTGAACGCTTTCCAGCCTAATATCAACTGCTGAAATAACTAGAAACCCGTTCGGCGGCGTTTGCATTCTTATCCAGGCCTGCCTCTTATTTAGATAGATTATTTCTTTCTTCCAGTTCTTTCTGAAACTCTTCCATTACAGGTTTTACCGTGCTTTCGGGCAGATCGGCGATCTTGATATACATCAATCCATCCACGGCATCATTAAAGAGTGGATCCACATTAAAGGCTACTACTTTGGCGTTTTGCTTTATATATTTTTTGATCAATACCGGTAAACGCAGGTTTTCGGTTTCCAGTTCATCGATGATCTTATCAAATTTATTAAGGTCTGCTTCGCTTTCATCAAAGACCAGGTCCTTATCTGCATCTTCCAGTTTAACCTTAAATTCCTTTTTAGGTCTCACATATTGGGCAACGTATGGATCGTAATAGTTAGATTTCATGAATTCGATCATCAGGGATTTCGAGAAATTACTGAATTTATCACTTATGGTCACTCCACCGATGAGGTAATTATGTTCAGGGAATCTTAGGGTGCAATGTACTATGCCCTTCCACAGGAGGAAAAGCGGCATTGGTTTTTGCTGATACTCTTTGATGATAAATGCACGTCCCATTTCTATAGACTGGCTCATCATCTTATGCAATTCGGGTTCGAACCTGAACAGGTCTTGCAGGTAAAACCCGTTAATACCATGATTTGCGAAAATCTCGCTACCCATGCCCATTCTGTAAGCGCCTGCTATTTTCTCGGCTTCGTTATCCCAAAGGAATAAATGGTGATAATACTCGTCAAAACTATCAAGATCTATACTCTTATTCGTTCCTTCTCCCACGGCCCTGAAGGTGATTTCCCTTAACCGCCCAATTTCATTAAGGATATTAGGGATCACTTCTCTTTTGGCCAGGAAAACCTCATAATTCTTACTGTGTAAAAGACGCTTATCCATTTTACGGCAGTTTTCCACCTCAAGCTTCATCAATTCTACGTGGGTCTCTTCGGCAATATCCTTGGGAGAGCGAGGTATCTTTAAAGTTTTTGGGAGGTTACCCAGGAGTTTTTTTCTCTCAAAAACATTCGCCAGCATATAGGTTTTCCTGCGTAAAAATGCGGTGTAGGCCTCCAGGTTGGTATGTTCTACCTGATCTTCTACTGAAATTGGCTGCCCTATGCGCACTTTGATCTTTCTTTTTCGCTGGGATAACATTTCGCTGGGCAGCTTTGCCGTGCGCAGAACATCGCTGAAAGAAGCCAGGCGGTAAAAGAACAGGCTGTTTTTAGCATGAAAGTAGATGGGCACCACCGGCACTTTCGATTTCTGAATGAGTTTCATGGCCGAAGGCTCCCAGGGCTTGTCCACGATAATTTTTCGGTCACGGTAAGTAGAAACCTCACCTGCGGGAAATATACCCAGTGAATTCCCTGCTTTAAGGTGAGCAATGGCATTTTTCATTCCGCTAAGGCTGGATTTAGCTTCCTTATGGTCTTCAAAAGGATTAACCGGTAAAATATATGGTTTTAAGGGATCTAATCGATGTAGCAGAAAATTTGCGATGACCTTATAGTCCGGTCTGCTATGCAAAACCAGTTTCATCAGGATCATGCCGTCTATACCACCCAGGGGATGATTGGAAATTGTAATAAAAGGCCCTTCTTTGGGGATGCGTTTTAGGTCTTTTTCTGGGATTTCGAAATCTATTTCGAATCTATTTAAGATAGCATCTATGAAATCGGTCCCGGTTAAGTGCTTGTGCTTATCGTATTCTTTATTGATCCTGGAGAGCTTAGTGGTCTTAAGTACGAGCCATCCAATTCCCGTTCCCAGCAACCCGTACTTACGTAAATTCATAACGTTAGCTACTTCCCTGGCACTTACAATTCCCATGTTGGTTGGTTTAGTTCAACCAAAAATAAGAAATCAAAATTTAGTTTTCGGCTACCAGCTGTATTGTGTTTTGGGTAAGCTGTTTTAAAAGTACCTTTTTATCTTTCTCAAGACTGTTAATGGCTTCTTCACTAAAATGTCTTATGGTATATAAAGAAACTCCCTCGGTATAATTCACTTTGAACCTGGCCTTGAGATGCTGAATGAGCTTTTCCAGTTGATTGAATTTATTGTCTACACAAACTTTGAAGCTTATTGCCGAATTCTGGATGAGATCCACCTTCATTTGATATTGGTGAAAAAGCCTGAAAATATCAGATATATTCTCCTCTACCATAAATGAAAAGTCTAATGATGAAAGAGAGATCAAGACCTGGTTCTTTTTTACAATAAAGCAGGGAACTTCTGGAAAGATCGTTTTACCTTTAGTCACTGCAGTTCCTTCTCCAGACGGATTAAGAAATGATCTAACATACAACGGGATTTCCTTGCGTTGCAGAGGCTGCAGGGTTTTTGGGTGGATCACCGAGGCTCCATAAAACGCCAGTTCGATAGCTTCCTCATAAGAGATCTGGTTCAATAGTTCTGCGTTCTCAAAATAGCGTGGATCTGCATTTAATACACCAGGAACATCTTTCCAGATGGTAACATTCTCAGCATTGAGGCAATATGCCAGGATTGCCGCGGAATAATCTGAACCTTCCCTGCCCAGGGTAGTGGTAAAATTATTAGGGTCTGCGCCAATGAATCCCTGCGTGATATTCAGCCTTTTTTGGTCGATGTTCTTTTGAATGCGATCCTGGGTTCTGGTCCAGTTTATCTGTGCATCCCGGTAGGTACTGTCGGTCTTTATAAAATTCCTGGCGTCCAGCCAGTTCGATGCAATATTCTGTGAATTCAGGTATTCGCTAATGATCGTTGTGGAAACCAATTCCCCGT
>JBFGDP010000222.1:0-4190 GCA_041580575.1 Christiangramia sp. | reverse complement strand
TATTGACTCTTTTTGTCCGAAAAAGAACTCATTCCACTTGAATGGATTTCTTTTCTGGATAAGTATCCGGATCTTCACCGGCCAGACGTGCGAAGTTTCTGTAAGCCCGGTCAACATCCTTTTTAGGAGTGGTCTGAAATTCTTTATTAGTTACTTCATATTTTTCCTGAAGTTGTTCTAACTCAACATGAAGCTTTTGTTGTATTTCAGTGTAGGCAGGATCATCGTAGAGGTTTTTTTCTTCTCTTGGATCTTTTTGTAGATCATATAGTTCCCATGTGTCTATATCATCATAAAAATGGATAAGTTTATATCTTTCAGTCCTTATACCATAATGTCGTTTAACCATGTGAAATGCAGGGAAATCGTAATAATGATAATATACTGCATCTCTAAAATTCTCGGTATTAGTAGCGCTGGTGAGTAATGGTCTAAGAGATTTTCCCTGCATCTTTTCTGGGATTTCTACACCGGCAAAATCAAGGAAGGTCGGGGCGAAATCCAGATTTTGTGTAAGGGCATCTATAGTGGTTCCTTTTTCTATGACCTTAGGGTATTGCATTACCAATGGCATCGCCAGTGATTCTTCGTACATAAATCGTTTGTCAAAAAATCCTTTTTCTCCCAGATAAAATCCCTGATCTGTGGTATATACTATTAAGGTGTTTTCAGTGAGATTGTTTTTTTCCAGGTAGTCAAGGATTTTACCAACTCCTTCATCTACTGCGGTAACGGTACCCATGTAATCTCTGAGATACCTTTGTCCTTTCCATTCTGCAAGCTCCCTACCTTTAAGGTTGGCATCATGAAATGCATCGTTCTTAGGCCTGTAGGCATTATTCCAAGCCTGCCTTTGTTCTTTAGTCATCCGGTCGAAATCGGAGGTCCATGGATTGTGTCTTAAAGAATCACTGCCTTTGGAAACCGTCATCTTAAGGTCGTGACCCTCATACATGTCTTCATAAATGGTTTGCAGTTGTTGCTGTGCGGCTATTTGCCCCTCATGTTTTGAAAAATAGGAATCAGGTAATGGGAAGGTTATAGAATCATAGGTGTTAATGTGCCTAATTGGTGGCATCCAGTTTCTGTGTGGTGCTTTATGATGCACCATCAAAAAAAATGGCTCGTCCTTTTTTCGTTGGTTTTCCAGCCAGTCTATTCCCATATCGGTGATGATATCTGTAGCATATCCATTCACAATTGTAGTATCGTTTTGATGAATGAATTCCGGGTTGTAGTAATTCCCCTGGTCATTTAAAATTTTCCAGTAGTCAAATCCCTGTGGCCTCCCATGCAAATGCCATTTACCAACGATGGCCGTTTGATATCCTGCTTTTTTTAGAAATTTAGGAAGTGTAGGTTGAGAACCATCAAAAATTTCCCCGTTCATTCTAAATCCATTTATATGGCTAAACTTCCCGGTTAGAATAACAGCTCTGCTTGGCCCACAAATAGAATTCGTGCAAAAATTATTAAGAAATTTAGCTCCATTATTTGCTATTCTGTCAATATTAGGTGTTGGTGCCAGTTGGCTCACCGGGTGACCGTATGCGCTGATGGCCTGAGCGGCATGATCATCGGTCATGATGAAAACAATATTGGGCTTTTGGAACTTCTGAGAGTCTTCTGGATTTTTTTTATCCTTTTTAAATTCACAACCTACTATGGTAAATAGAGGGATTAATAATAAGAGTCCAAAAAATAGTTTAATAAAGTGGCTTACTGGCATGATCTGAATTTTAAAACTTGAAATTACGAAAGTTTTCGCTCAAAATTATTAATTTTCACCTGCTCAATGACTGCACAAACCAATATACATTATGATCTTTAAAGCTCTTAAAAGGTTGATTTTAATGAGTTTAGTGTGTGTTAGCACCTATTCTCAGGAGCTTGTCCCACCTATACAAAACTTTTCACCTGCAGATTATTCTGCTGCCAGCCAAAACTGGGACATCGCGGTAGATGATCGTGGTGTGGTGTATACTGCCAATAATCAGGGCTTACTGGTTTTTGACGGGATTAACTGGGAGTTATTTCCTTTAGAGAGCCAATCCATCATTCGGTCAGTATATCCTTATAAGGACAGAGTTTACACTGGTTCTTATGAGGAGTTCGGGTATTGGAAAACAGATTCCATTGGACAGATGAAATATACCTCCCTTGCTCCTTTAATGAAAGAATTGGATATGCAAAGCGATGAATTCTGGGAGATCTTGGCTTATAAGGACGCAATTTATTTCAGGTCTTTTGGGGCAGTTTACAAGTATGAGAACGATGAGATAATAAAGGTTGGGGAGGTCGTGAGCACTGCGTTGGGAACTTATAAAGAAAAATTATTATATGCACCCAGGATGCAGGGCCTGGCCTACCTTGATGAAAATGATGCGAGCAGACCGCTGACTGGGGATCTAAGTGCCTTAAAGGGTGTGAATATTATCGATATAGAAGCGCAGGGTGATACGTTGTTCATTGCAGGAAAAGAATCTCTTTACGTATACTTCAACGAAAAGGTTCGTAAGGTGAAGGACGCAAATCTCAATGAACTCCTTAAAAGCTCTGAGTTAAACCACCTTATACCCATTGGCTCTAATGAAGTCATAATAGGAACCATAAAAGATGGAATCGTACACTACGACTTCAAGGATAAGAGTTTACAGGTCTTTAATCGTGCTTCTGGACTTCAGAACAATACAGTTTTGGGGATAGATTATTTTAATGAAAAATTATGGCTGGCGCTAGATAAGGGAGTAGATATGGTTGAGCTTAAAGCACCAATTAATTTTTATACAGATAATTCAGGGGAGCTAGGTGCAGTATATGACCTCCATAATTACGATAATGATAATTATTATCTGGCCAGTAATACAGGTATTTACAATTTTGTGGATGGAGAGCTCAGGTTGATTGAAAATGCTAAAGACCATGCCTGGAATCTCGAAGATATAAATAGTGTACTATATGCCAATCATAATACAGGAATTTATGAAATATCAAATGGAAAATTTATCCCAATAGATACTCGTACAGGAAGTTTCTCTATAGATGAGATCGACGGTTTCAGCAATATGTTAATGATTTCTCATTATACCGGGATAAGTATTTACAACCGGAGTACTGGAGAGATTAGAGAACTTGAAGGAATCAATTTTCCAGTAAAAGATGTAGTATTTGAAAATGATAAAGTCTTCTGGGCTGCTCACCCATATGAAGGTATTTTTAAGATTTCTCACCAAAATTTTACGAATCTTAAAGTTGAAAAGGTTCGGTCTCTTGGACAAAAGGAAAATTATAACCCAAAGATCTATAGCTTAAATAATCAGGTTGTGATTTATGTAAATGATCAATGGTATAAATACAATCCCTTTCGGGATGATTTTGAAAGCTTTGATGCTTTTAAAGAATATGATGGAGCTAAATTGATCTTTAGAGATTCAAATTTTTATGTGTTTGTAGAAAAAGAAAGTGGGAGCCTCGTAATTACAGATATGCAGGATGAAAAGATCAGGATCGCTCCTGAGGATCTTGATCAACGTTTAGTAAAATCTAATGAGAACATTATTAAGAAGAATGATTCCATATTTTACGTGACATTGAATGATGGTTTTGCGAGAATTAACTTTAATAGCCTTCGTGATTCTAAACAAGGAAAATGGATTAGCACACCCTTTTTTAAAGAATTTTCAGATGAGAATAGAAATTATTCCTTGGCAGAATCACCTTTAATACCATTTTCTAATTCTAAAGTAATTAAGGTAAAAGTAGGCTTACCTCTTTCAACTCTATCCAGCCTTTCTTATACCCTGGATGGCGAAGAATCTATAACCGGTGTCGTTAATTCGGGAGAGCTTACTTTTAGAAATCTTACCCATGGTGATTATCAATTGAAGGTAAGTGCCATTGATAACGAAATGAATAAGCTTTCTACGATTTATTATGATTTCTCGATTGCACCACCTTGGTACTATTCCTTGCCTATGAAGTTTGTCTACTTCTTTATATTCCTACTATTAATCTTTCTTATTTACTGGTTAAATAAACAGAAATTAAAAAAACATCGAGCACAGGTCGAAGCAAAATTTGCCAAAGAACATACCGAAAGGTTAAACAGGATAGAAAAGGAACGTTTAATGCACGAAATAGATCTAAAGAGAAAGGAGCTAGCTAATACAACGATGATGGCTGCAAAAAAG
>JBFGDP010000221.1:0-4211 GCA_041580575.1 Christiangramia sp. | reverse complement strand
AACAGGCGATGAGCTGAACTATCGTTCTCAAAGATCTGAAAAGTACCATTGTTTACACTCACCCTTTTTACAAGTACCTTATTTTTAAATTCAGAAGAAGCAGTCTTTTTTTTCTCCCCGGTAGAGTCTGCTGATTTTTTACTTTTCTTATAAATTTTGATCATAGGATTGGAAATCTCCAGCTCCCCGATGATAATATCTTTATTCTTTATATAATCCCAGAGGTGAATATTGGATAACAAAATGGTATCTACCTTAAAGGTTTTGCCATCATGTTCGGCAAAGGGATTTATCACCTCTGCGCTGCGATTCAGCAATTTTACATCTACCTTTTCAAAGCTAACCCGGGCATTCTCCAGGTTCTTTTCAATACCCTTTTTAATTTTCTGTTCTAGAATATTGTTTACAACTAATAAAGCTATGGCCAGGACCCCGATCCCAATAAGAACGCCCACGGCAAATTTTCTGGTTTTCTTCAAATCTGTAAAATTTTACAAAACCAATTTACAATTCATGTAGCTCTCACACCGCGGTTTAAGAATTTTTAACTTAAAAGATTGTAAGACAGAAGTTCCCAAAGTTAAATAATTGTCAAACTTGATTCTATAGAATAATGGTCCGGTATTTGGGTGGTATATTTGAACAGAATTATAAGAAAAGAGATGTTTTTAAAAGTTGGTATAAAAATTTTATTTGTGGTAATCGAGGTTTTCCTCGGTTTTTACAGCCTGGTTGTTAGCGAAAGTCTGATGATCAAATTTTTATTCTTTGCAGTAACGGCTGCATTGATCGCTTTTGGAATGCTGAAGTCTATCAATAAAATATTACCGGCAGATCGATTGAACGATCTCCAGGTCGATGAAGGAGAAAATTAATATCTGGAAATTTTCAAATTAGTCCGTTGATGCTCTCAACGGATTTTTTTTTGCCTATTTTGTTATTAAAATACTGAATCCTATGAGGCTCGTTTGCCTGGCCGACACGCATAATTTACACAAGGAAATAGAAATCCCTTCTGGGGATGTGTTGATTCATGCGGGCGATTGCACCGATGGTGGCACCAAAAATGAAAGCCATGATTTTCTGGACTGGTTCTCTTCCCAGCCACATAGCCATAAGATACTGGTCCCCGGCAACCACGATTTTTATTTCGAAAAGAAGGAGAATTTAGAAAAGCTACCTGAAAATATTCATGTACTCATTGATAAGGGACTGAAAATACAGGGAGTTAAATTCTGGGGATCTCCGGTCACCCCCGGGTTACATAACTGGGCTTTTAATCGCGATCGGGGCAAAGAGATAAAAGGACACTGGGATCTAATACCGAATGAGACAGAAATCTTAATTACCCATACACCTCCGTATGGAATTTTAGACCAGACTGACGCCGGAATTTCCCTTGGCTGCGAAGAACTGCTTCAAAAATTAACAATTGTACAGCCAAAAATACATTTGTTCGGACACATTCACCAGGCTTCCGGGTCTTTATTTAGATCCGGAATCAGGCATTATAATCTCTCCATTCTGGATAAGCGCCTACGTATCATACACTCCCCGATCGTAGTGGATCTCCGGGATTTAATGAAATTCTAAAATTATCCCGTGGAAGTTAAAAATATATTAAGAGGGGAAGTATTAGTTTTTTTTTAACAGCTTTTATCCTGTCTAATAGTAATTTAGCCCTGATGATAATGATGAAACAAGATACTATGAGCAAAATTACTCCCCCTGAAATATTTGACGATGTTAAGAATTTAATTTCGTACACTATCACCAATAAAGATGTAGACAAGGCAAATTTCGAGTTGATGCATCGAGCCATTATCAAAAAATACTTCGATGCCAAACATGTAAATATCAACTACGAGGAACAAACTGTCGATCTAAAATTACCCGTTGGTCATAATAAATATACCAGCATCACTTTTGAATGTCAGGATCTGGAACGTTTCTTAAAGTCCTGCCTTAAGAAAGATGAGAAAAGTATATTCTTTTATCAGAGTATTTTAAATCATTACAATGTGACTTCGGCCGCGTAAGCAAAGTTTAAATACCATACTAACCAATCATTGATAATCAAACCTGGTCCCTACACCGGGTTTTCTTATTTACCGCATGCGCTATTTCCTGTAATTTTTCAACTGAAAGTGGCTTGGATAAAAATGAGTTGATCACAGGAATGGTCTCGGCCCTTTCCTTATCTGAATAGGCTATGGAAGAAGAAACGATATAGATACTGGTTTCATTCACCAGATCGGGGAAAAAAGATTGTAGTTTTTCAATAAACTGCCAGCCATCCATAGAGGGCATATTAATATCCAGCAAGATAATATCTGGCAGGGAGAGCCCTGAATTTTCGAGATCTTCGAAAACCTGATGGGTGCATTTATAATAAGACTCCTCCCCAAAGACCTCTGCCCGTTTAATAAGCTTTTTTATGATCATTTGATAGATCTGGTCATCATCTATTACCCAAATACTCTTCTTCATTTAAACAAAACTTTAAAAGTAGTTCCTACCCCGGGGATACTGTCTACCGTAACATCCCCTCCCATGGCATTGATCTGGTTCTTGGTTATAAATAATCCCACACCACGCGAATCTTTTCTATTGGTAAATGTTTTATACAGGCCAAAGACCTTATCCCCATGGTGATCCAGGTCTATGCCAATCCCGTTGTCCCTTATTTCCAGCACCCAGTGAGACCTGTCCAGATAACCAACTAACTCAATCCTTGGAGTCCTTTTAGCAGAACTATACCTAAGGGCATTAGTAAGAAAATTAAGCAATATACTCTCCAGGTAAGACGAATTAAAGAGCACATACATATCTCCAGGCACCTTATTTTCGACTATAGCCTCTTTCTGCTTTATCTGCAATTTTAAAACATCAATGGTCTTCTTCAGATATTCTGAAACGCTAAGCATTTCCACATTAATATCGAGATTATTATTGATGCTCACCACTTCATTGAGATCATGCAAAGATTGATTCAGGTTATCTGATACATTCTGCAGCAGGGAGATATAGGTTTGCCGCTCTTCAGCAGAATCCTCGGTCTCATAAAGTTCGAGTATGGATTCGAAATTACTGGAATGAGAACGCAAGTTGTGAGATACGATATAGGCAAAGTTGAGGAGGCGTTTATTTTGTTCCATCACAAAGTCATAAGACTTAATAAGATTCAACTCGGCTTCCCTTTTTTCTGTGACATCCCTGAAATTCACGACATACCCCCCAATACTGTTCTCATGGGTAAGATTGGTTAAGGTAACCTCCACCCAGAGAGTATCCATCGACCTGGTGTGAATTCGGGTATTAATACCTGAAACCGGCATCCCGGGATTATCCCTGGACTCCTTGAATTTTTCGATCACCTGTTTAGCATCTTCGGGGTGTACCAGTGAAAAAATCTCGTTTTCTGCGATCTGTAACTCCTTATACCCGGTGATTCTTTCAAGAGATGGAGAAGCATATTTAGTTCTGCCTTCAGAATCAATAATAAGGATCACCTCACTGGAATGTTCTACCAGGGATTTGAAGCGTTTCTCATTTTCCTCGCGTTCCTTCTTCGCCATTACCCGGGCTGAAATATCTTCTATCAGGGCAATATGTGAAGTAGCTTTTTCGCCTACCGACCATAATGCGGAAACATTCAGCTTGATCCAGATGATCTCCCCGTTCTTTTTTACCAGTCGTTTCCTGAGGTTGTATTCCCTTATTTCGTTATTACGAAGTTTCTCCATCAGGATCACATTGGTTTCCCTGTCCTCGGGAAAGGAAATGTCTATATGATCTTTTTTAATGAATTCCTCATTGGTATATCCCAGCAATTCCTGGAACCGATTATTGGTCTCCAGGATCATTCCCGTATTCGAATCTACCCGCGCCATACCTATAGCTGCCTGGTTAAATATGGTTCTGAATTGCAGCTCGCTTTTTGCCAGGTCCCCGGCTTGTTTTTTCACTTTAGCCGCCAGAATAGCGGGTTGTTTCATGGTATTGAAAATGATCCAACCCATGGAAACTGAAAAAATAAGAATAAGCAAAGCTACCGGGATCACCGAATAAAGAGGCTTATAAGGTTCTGATGGAATAATATAGATCTTCCAGTCGCCATCAGGCAACAGCACTTTTTCAGAATAGGCTTTATCAAGAGTTCCTGAATCCTCAAGGAAAAATTGCTCTTCCCCGGTTAGTGGGTCTGTTTT
>JBFGDP010000220.1:0-4222 GCA_041580575.1 Christiangramia sp. | reverse complement strand
TCAGTATTGAAGAGAATCCATTGGCCACCAGGTTGATCCCATGAGTGGTTCCCGAAGTGAAAATGATCTCATGTGACCTGGCAGCATTAAAATGCTTCTGGATCTTGATCCTCGCCTGCTCATATTTATCTGTAGCTTCCTGCGAGAGCGCATGAACACCTCTGTGAATATTTGCGTTGTAATTGGAATAGTAATCCACGATCGCATCCATCACCTGTTTTGGGGTCTGGGCGGTGGCGGCATTATCTAAATAGACCAAAGGATAGCCATTAACTTTACGCTCAAGAATAGGAAAATCTTTGCGGATTTTTTCCACCTCAAATGTTTTAGCCTGAGTTTGCTGACGCATCCTTTAAGTTTTTAGATTATATATTACAAGTTAAAGCCAAGATCTACTTCCAGTTTGGACGCGATAAGCTTATTGATCCTTTTCTTTACTTCCGGGATCTTAACACTTTCCAGAACATTATTCGCAAAGGCGTACATCATGAGCCCACGGGCCTCCTTGCGGGGTATACCTCTGGACTGAAGATAGAATAAAGCTTCTTCATCCAGCTGACCTATAGTACATCCATGACTACATTTTACATCATCTGCAAAGATCTCCAGCTGCGGTTTAGAATTGATGGTCGCTTTATCGTCTGCCAGTATATTATTATTAGACTGGTAAGCATTGGTTTTCTGTGCTTCTTTTTCCACCACAACTTTACCGTTGAAAACACCAGTAGAAGTTTCGCCAAAAATTCCTTTGTAATCCTGATGACTTTCACAATTTGGCTCAATATGATGAACCAGGGTGTTATGATCTACGTGTTGCTTACCTTCAATGATGGTAACACCTTTTAAAGTAGAATCTATACGCTCACCGTTCTGGTAAAAATTCAGATTATTCCTGGTTAGTTTTCCACCAAAAGAAAATGTATGAACAGCCACATTGCTTTCATCTTTCTGATCGATAAAAGTATTGTCGATTAAGGAAGCTGAGGCATTATCATTCTGTATCTTATAATAATCTACAATTGCCCGGCGATCTGCAAAGATCTCGGTTACAGAATTGGTCAATACTGGATGATCGGTCAAACTTTGATGCCTTTCTATGATCTGAACATGCGAATTTTCCTCAACTACGATCAGGTTTCTTGGTTGCAATAACAGGGCAGATTCATTGCCCGTAGCAAAATTTATGATCTGTATTGGCTTATCTGTAAGCTTATTTTTATGAATATGAATGAATGCACCTTCCCTCGCAAAAGCCGTATTCAGGGAATTTAATCCAGATTTTGGAGCTACTTTATTATAATAGTTCTCAATTACGGGACGATATTTTTCTTTGTTCAATGCTGAAGACATTAAACAAACGTCGATCTTTTCATGTGTGGTTTGGGACAGGTGTGACGAAAATATTCCGTCTATAAATACGAGGTCATAAGTATCTATATCATGAATAAGATATTTTTTAATATCTCGATATTCAATGGCATCCTCTTTCTTCGGAAATACGCTGTAATCATGTTTCAAAACAGCATTTAACGACGTGTATTTCCAGTTCTCATCCTTTTTCGTAGGAAAGCCAAGGCTTTCAAAATCTTTAATAGCCTTATTCCTCATATCATCCAGACCGCTGTCGGGGTCCAGACTTTCTTCAAAGGCTAAAAATGATGAGATCAGTTTATCTTTTAATTCCATTTGGTTCAATTTCAGGTTCAAAATTCAAAAGTTGATCTAGAGTTGAGATCAATTCAAACATTGAATAATTTAAACGGTTTTCTCTTCCTTTACCCAGTCGTAACCTCTTTCTTCCAGTTCGTAAGCCAGTTCTTTACCTCCAGACTTCACGATCTTCCCGTCTACCAGTACATGTACAAAATCTGGCACGATGTAGTCCAGTAATCTTTGATAGTGCGTAATAAGAAGCACCGCATTATCTTCTCTGCGCAATTTATTCACTCCATTGGCTACAACCTTGAGCGCATCGATATCCAGACCTGAATCTGTTTCATCAAGAATAGAAAGCTTAGGATCTAAGATCGCCATCTGGAAGATCTCATTACGTTTTTTCTCACCACCTGAAAATCCTTCATTCAAAGAACGAGATAGAAACTTCCTATCTATTTCGAGCATCTCAGATTTCTCACGTATCAATTTCAACATATCGTTTGCCGGCATATCTTCCTTGCCATGAGCCTTACGATTGGCATTAATAGCCGTTTTGATAAAGTTAGTTACAGAAACTCCGGGGATTTCCACCGGGTACTGAAAAGATAAAAACACTCCTTTATGAGCTCTTTCTTCCGGATCCATTTCATTAAGATCTTCTCCCTCGAAAATGATCTCGCCATCGGTCATTTCATATTCTTCCCTTCCTGCGATCACTGAAGATAACGTACTCTTACCAGAACCGTTAGGTCCCATGATGGCGTGAACTTCCCCCGGATTAATTTCCAGGTTGATCCCTTTCAGGATTTCCTTATCTTCTATGCTGGCGTGTAAATTCTTTATTTTAAGCATGTTTATCAATTCAAAATCTGCCTGGGCAGATGGATTTATTTTTTCTTTTCTTAATCTATTAGTTCATCTGAAGTCCCGGCTCCTTTAGGAACCTCAACGATCTCCAGTATTTCTATTACCTCTTCCCAGCCTTTTCTAGCCGGGTTAGGTAGAATTTTTGCCTTTACGGTTACCGGGATCATTTCAAAATCATCAGATTTTAATGGAGCAATTTTTTCCGAAAGGGCATTAGACATCGAGTCTAAAGTAACTCCATAAACAAAATTCTCACCCCTGATCACCGCGGCATCTTTACCGTAAACAAATTCTCCTTTTAATACCTGGATACTGTCTGGAACAGTCTCGACTGAGGCCTGATCCATTAGATCCCGCCTTTCATCATCCTGGCAGGAGTAAAGAGCTAAAGTGATCAGTAAAAGTCCAAGTATTTTCCTCATAACAGATCTCACTATCCTACAGAACCTTCAAGTGAAATTTCCAGTAATTTTTGAGCCTCCACCGCGAATTCCATCGGCAGTTTGTTTAACACCTCTTTACTAAAACCATTAACGATCAATGCGATCGCCTTTTCAGTATCTATCCCTCGTTGATTGCAATAGAAAATCTGATCTTCCCCAATTTTACTGGTCGTGGCTTCATGCTCTACCTGGGCAGATTTGTTCTTCACTTCGATATATGGGAAAGTATGAGCTCCACAAAGATTCCCCATTAATAGAGAATCACATTGCGAAAAGTTCCTCGCATTATCTGCTCTACCGTTTATCTGTACAAGTCCGCGGTATGAGTTCTGAGATTTCCCTGCTGAAATTCCTTTGGAAATGATTGTGCTCTTAGTGTTCTTTCCAAGATGGATCATTTTAGTTCCCGTATCGGCCTGTTGGAAATTATTGGTAACTGCAATAGAATAGAATTCACCAACCGAATTATCTCCTTTCAGAATACAACTTGGATATTTCCAGGTCACCGCAGATCCTGTTTCCACCTGTGTCCAGGAGATCTTGGCGTTCTTTTCACAAAGTCCTCTTTTGGTCACAAAGTTGAAAACTCCTCCTTTACCTTCTTTATTCCCGGGGTACCAGTTTTGTACCGTGCTATATTTTATTTCTGAACCATCTAAGGCGATTAGCTCTACTACTGCCGCGTGGAGTTGATTCTCATCACGTGAAGGCGCCGTACACCCTTCCAGGTAACTTACATAACTATCTTCATCTGCCACTACGAGCGTTCTTTCAAACTGCCCGGTCCCGGCCTGGTTTATCCTGAAATAGGTAGAAAGCTCCATTGGACATCTTACTCCTTTCGGGATATAACAAAAAGATCCATCGCTAAATACTGCCGAGTTCAATGCAGCATAAAAATTATCTTTTTTAGGCACCACCGTCCCTAAATATTTCTTTACTAATTCCGGGTGCTCCTTGATCGCTTCAGAAATAGAACAGAAAATAATTCCTTTTTCAGCTAAGGTCTTTTTAAAAGTTGTTGTGACAGAAACTGAGTCCATCACCACATCTACCGCCACACCGGCAAGTTTCTTTTGCTCATCCAAGGAGATTCCCAATCTCTTAAAAGTATCCAGTAATTCTGGATCTACCTCGTCTAAGCTATCGTACTTAGGTTTCTTATTGGGAGCCGAATAATAAGAGATGTTCTGAAAGTCCGGTTTTGGATAGTTCACGTTCGCCCACTCTGGCTCTATCATGTCTTCCCAGGCGCG